>JARDZU010000101.1 GCA_029240695.1 Acidimicrobiia bacterium
GGGACGAGTCATCCACAACGAGCAACCGGTAACCGTGGGCGGTTACTGCCTCCGAGATGTCGGGGAGGTTCTCTTTCTCGTTGTACGTGGGAATGGCGACCGTTACCCGGTCAGGAGGCACAGTCCACGCACAGCATCTTCTTGCGATTGGCCAGCTGGCTCGTCCTCTTCACCATGAAGCAATTCTGGCAAACGAACTCGTCCGACCTCTGCAGCTGGGCGTCGACGTTCATGGTCAACTCCTCGCGGCGGATAGCGCGGAGCTCCTCGGCTTCGTCGACTAGAAGAGCCTCTCCAGCCTCTTCATCGAGCAACTGCAGTTCCTCGCTCTCCAGCTCTTCGAGTGCCTCGGTCGTCTCCTCGTCTTGCTCCTCGTCGTCTTCGTCGTCCCCGGCGTCGTAGTCGGTTTCTTCCGACTCGTCTTCCTCTTCGAACGCCTCGTCTTCGAATTCGGGCTCGAGATCTGCTTCGTCCTCTAGATCCTCGTCGAGGTCCGGAATCGCGTCCTCGTCGAGTTCCTCCTCGGGCGCGTCGACGAGGTCGTCTTCGGGTTCTTCGGTGATCTCTTCTACATTTTCTCTAGCCATCGTCCACTCGGCTTTCAGGCCCTTGGCGGCGCGGGAGTATAAGTCGCCTTCGTCTCAGATCTTGAGACTGATCGCGGCGGGGATAACACGGCCTTTCACCGCTGTATTCCCCACAAGATCGCCGTCGCATTCGACCGGCCACGGCGGGTCCGTTTCGATGCTGAACTCGGCTGCCAAGAGCCTTCGCACTGCAGGATCGGTGAGATGAGTGCCCTTGATCACCTTGGGTACGAGGGCGGGGGCGGACGTCTTGCGGCAGTTGATGATCTGGACGTCCAAGACCCCATCGACAAGCATCGCCTTGGGTGCGACGTTCCAGCCCCCGGCGAAGAACTGGGCGTTGGCCAGGATCACCGCCAGGGCCTCCGATTCGATCGTGCGGCGCTCGGTGGTGACCTTGACCTTCGCCCTGGGGAACCCGGGAAGCCGAGCTGCGAATGCGAGCGGATATCGAGCCGCTCCGAGTCGACGGCCAAGAGACATAGCCGATTCTACGGCGGCGGCTCCCACCCCGGTCTGAGCGACGTTGACGAAATAGCGAAGCCCCCAGCTCCCCTCCAAAGTCCCCACATCGATGTCATAGACCGCGTTGGTGGTCAGATGGCGGGCCGCCCCGGCAGCATCTTGGGGCAACCCGAATGTGCGGAGCAGGTCACAGCCGGTGCCGACGGGCAACACCCCGATAATTGGCGGAGCCGCCAGTCCTAGGGGCATGAGGGCATTCACGGTCAGATTGACGGTGCCATCCCCGCCGGCAACGGCGAAATGAGTTGCCCCGGATCGTGCGGACTCCTCGATCAGGGCCTTCGCCTCGTCCGGCGAGTCGGGGGCGTGCAGAACGAAGTCGAGGCCGACCTCTCGGAGCAGATCGCGGATCCCCGCAGGCTCGGACGCTTTCCTTCCAGCAGCCCGATTCACATAGACATGCCACTTGGGCAATTAGCCGACTCCCTGGGCGGCGACCACCCCTCGATCGATGGCCCTGAGGGCGGCGACGGCCTCCTCACGAAGACCGGGTGCGCTGTCCCGCAGTTGACGAATCAGGTCGACGAGTTGGCGCGAGACACGAACGAAGTCGCCAGGGGCCATCCCCTTGCTGGTCAAATCGTCGAAGTCGGCACCCGATGCCCACTCGTAGGCCGGTATGCCGAACCCCGGGTCGGGGCGTCGTGTCGGCGCGAGACGGAGTGCTCGTTCCCGATCGACCAGATCCTTCCAGAGGAGATCCAGTTCCTCCCAGCGCTCGGCGAGAGCAGCGGTCGGCCACTCGGCCAGGGACGCCGTGTCGGTTCTCGGCTCGTACACGAACACGGATGTGAGGGCGGCGACCTCAGCCGGCTCCAGACCGTGGAACAGGCCTTGCTCGAGTGATTCGGTCAGAAGGAGATCGGATTCGTTGTAGATCCCTCGGAGCCGCTGACCTCGCTCGGCCAGTTGCCAGCCCTCGAGGTAACCCAGGTCCTCCAACAGGCGGCGGATGCCATCGAACTCCTCTACCAGGCCGTGGCCCGAGCTTCGGCGGGCTGAACGATGTTGCTCCAGCTTGCGGCGGATCCGCACCGCACGGCGAGCGGCGGCGAGATGCCGGGCCGCATCCGGACATCCGGCGACCGGGTGGTCGATGATCGGGTGTTTGCGGATCTCCTTGCTCGACTCGCGTGGTGGGACACGTCGCAGCATCCGTAGGAGATCCTGGACGTACCTTCGGTCCTTCGGCCTCACAGGGAGAGGGATCTCCAACTCGGTGACAATCGTGGACCCATCCACGACGTCGCGATACCCGATGGTCGAGACCCTTCCCGAGGTGGCAAGAACCAGATATCTGGCGCCACCGTCCTTTCGGGCCAGTCGCTTCAGGATCACATAACGTCCGTCGCGGGCGCCACCGGGGACATCTACTACTTGACCTGCCCCGAGAATCGACGAGATCCGGTCATTGTGGCCCTCTGGCTGAGCAGACTCCACGAGCGCCATGTACTCCTCCACTGGTCCCCGCTCGCAATGCGCCGCTGACTCCTCTTTCTCGAGGGAGTGCTCAAGTGCCTCGATGGTCGTATCGGCGGCGTGCTTGTCGCCCTCGCGTTGGAACGCGGCGAAGGAGGCCTCGAGCAGCTCCTCAGCCTGCTCCTGGCTGTAGTTGGCGACGAGATTCGCCGTCATGTTGTAGGTGGGGCGGAAACTCGATCGAAGCGGATGCGAGCCGATAGAGGCAACCTCTGTGACCGAACCGAATCGGACGAATGGCGAGTGCAGCACAACTCCATATCCTTCGACGTCGATTCCTCTCCGCCCTGCCCTGCCCGTCAGTTGGGTGTAGTCGCCAGGTCGCATGAGCTCGTGGGTCTCGCCATTGAACTTGGAGAGGGACTCCAACACGACGGTCCGCGCCGGCATGTTGATGCCCAGCGCCAGTGTCTCGGTGGCGAATACCACTTTCAACAACCCGGCCTCGAACAGCTCTTCCACCGTCTCCTTGAAGGCGGGGACCAGTCCAGCGTGATGCGGCGCCACTCCGGCCTCGAGACCTGCGATCCAACGCTCGTACCCGAGCACAGCCAGGTCTTGGTCCCCGAGGTGGGCCGTACGCGTCTCGGCGATCTCCCGTATCGATGCCCGCTGCGTGGCGTCGGTCAGCCGGACGCCGGCATCGACGAGACGATGGGCGGCGGCGTCGCAACCCGCTCTGCTGAAGATGAAGAAGATCGCGGGAAGCATCCCCTCCTCGGCGAGGCGCTCCACGGTCTCGATCCGATTCGGGCTCTTGAATCGGCGGCGTCGGCCTCGTTCCAGGCCGAGCATGTGCTCTATTCGCGGATTGGGCCGTCGCTTTCCCTCACGCTCGACAAAGGTTGGAAGTAGGTGCAGGGTCTGTGCCCCCATTCGGTCTCTGATCATGTACATCGACTCGAGGGGCACAGGGCGATGGTCGGTGGCGATGAGACGGGTCGGTCCCCGCCGCTCACCCACCCATGCCGCGAACTCCTGATTGTTGGACACGGTCGCCGAGAGACAGACCAGCTGTAGATCCTGGGGGGCGTGGATGATCACCTCCTCCCAGACGGCCCCCCTGGTCCTGTCCTGGAGATAATGCACCTCGTCCAGGATCACGAGACCGACCTTGTCGAGCCGGGTTCCCTCGGCATAGATCATGTTACGGAGCACCTCGGTCGTCATGACGACGATCTCAGCATCCCCGTTGATCACGTTGTCCCCGGTCAGCAGTCCAACCCGTTCCGGCCCGTATCCGGCCACGAAATCCGAGAATTTCTGGTTGGACAATGCCTTGATGGGAGTCGTGTAGAAAGAGCGCTCCCCCCGTGAGAGAGCGAGATGTATCGCCGCCTCGGCCACCAGCGTCTTCCCTGCCCCAGTGGGCGCCGTCACCACGACCGAATGGCCTTCGGACACTGCCTCCGCCGCTTCCACCTGAAAGTCGTCCGCCCGGAACGGGAGCTGTCCCCAGAATTCGTCCAGTGGGGTCATTTCCTGAGGACCAGACGGACCAGCCAATAGGTGGCCTCGTACATCAGGTAGAGGGGAACGGACAGGACCAGGAGACTGAACGCGTCTCCGCTGGGTGTTATGAGCGCCGCTCCGATGACGATGATCAGGATCGCCCATCGTCGCCCGCTCGCGAGCTGCTTGGAAGTGATGATCCCGGCGGCCGCTGCTGCGAAGAGGAAGACCGGGAAGAGGAAGGCGAGCCCGAAAGCGAGCAGGAAGCGAAGTGTGAACGAGTAGTAGTCGCCGAGTCGGAGGTTCGTTTCCACATCCGGGAAGATCTTTAGGAGGAACTCGAGCCCACGGGGCAGCGTGAGATATCCGAACATGACGCCTCCCACGAAGAGGAGGACGAGGGCGCCCACAATGGGCCAGGCCCAGTTGCGCTCCTTCGAGGTGAGGGCGGGTTGGATGAAGGCCCATACCTGGTACAGGACCACAGGGCTGGCCAGGATCACCCCACCGAAGAGCCCGATCCGCATCAAGACGCCCCATTGCTCGGTGGCGGCGAGAGTCTGCAACTCGTTGTCCGGCGCGGCGGCGTGGAACGGAGCCTCGAGAATGACGCGCAGCTGGTCGGAGAAGATCAGTGCCACAGCGCCCCCAACCAACACGGCGATGAAGATCTTGACGACCCTCCAGCGCAACTCCTCGAGATGGGCGAGGATGGACTGGGGCTTGTCCTCGATCACCGCTGCGGGCCCTCTTCGGCTGCTTTCTTCTCGATCTCCTCGAGATCTGCCATTGCGTCTGCCGGCGTGGGCCCGGAGATCGGCTTTGGTCCCTCCCAATCGAGCCGGCTAACTCCTGACTCCTCGATTCCCTTGCGGACCTCGTCGGAGGACTTCTTCAGTTCGTCGAGTGGGGCTTTGAGGTCCTCACCGACCTGCTTGATATCGGCGACCTCGGCCTCGAGCCCCCGCCGCAGGTCACGGGCCGCCGACCTCAGCTCCGCCGTCCACTCCCCCAGCTTCTTCGCCAGCTCGGGAAGCCTGGTCGGGCCGAGCACGACGAGTGCGAGCAAGAGAATGATGATGATCTCGCCACCCTGGAGCATTCGGTTGAGGGTAACGGGTGGCGCGTGGTGGGTTATGAGTGGTGGGTAATGACTGCCCCGGGATCCTCATAAGAACTCAGGACTCACGACTCAAACCCAAAAGGGTGGCGATCCTGAGATCGCCACCCTTCGTGTGTCGAGAGCACCTTGCCCTTTGGTGCTCATCGAAGAGATGAGGGTTGTGTCAGCCGGCCAGGAGGCGGAATGGATCCGATTCCGCTTCTAGGGCAGCGACAAACGCATCGATCTCCCGTTCGGTGATCGGATCAGGGTTGATGACCTCAAAGGCGACCCCCGTAGCCAACAGAACACTCACTACCCGGGAATTCGCCGGTCTGCGCTGGGGCTCAGTGCAAGTCGGGCAATTGAAGCGATAGTCACCTTCTCGGCCACCTGGACGCAGCTCCAGCGCCACGTCGTCCGGTGTGAGATGGATGTCACCGCATCGGGTGCAAGTTGTCTTGATGGTCGTCATCCCTGGTCTCCGGTCTCCCATGTCAAGAGGGGTGATCGGCAGAACAGGCACGAATCTGTAGCCCACGGCCCTAGGTCGCAAGACCCCTTATCGGTACCTGGCCCGCAAGGCTCCAGCGATGGCATCGATGCGTTCACGCACCTCATCGCCCTCCAAGAGACGCCCCTCGGAGCCGAGACGGAGCAGGAGACGTGCGGGAATCTCGGCATCGGCCGACGTGAACCGGATCTCTGTCCCGGTCTTGGTCTCCTTGAGCACATCGACGGGGTAATAGTCGAGGACCCACCTCGCGGCAGGAGTGAGCCTGATCCTTGCTGCGATGTCGTCGTCGGACGGCGTGTACGCGATCCCGGGGTCGGTCAATTTCTCGGGGCGCTCGAACTCCTCATCGAGGACCTGCATTTGTCGTATTCGATCGACCCTGAAGACGCGCTCGGCATCCACCATCCGGCAGTGACCGTGGACATACCAGTTGCCCAATGTCGTGACCACCGCCCACGGCTCGACATCCCGCACCGTCTCCTCCTCATGCGCGAGAGATCGATACGTGATCCGGACAACGTTTCTATTCGTGGCTGCCTCCTTCAGGGCAGCCAGATTCTCCGAATCTCCTGACACATCCACGTCGATGGTGGTGTCGGCATCGGGCAAGAGTGCCTTGGTCAGCTTGGCGACCGCTGTCCCCAGCTCCGGCGAGCCCTGACCGGAGCCGAGAATCGCCATACCGGCGGCTATCAGGCCCAGCGCTTCCATCGAAGTGAGCCGTGGCGCCCGTGCGAAGTAGTCGGCGGCGTCGATGATGACTTCGTCACCGTCGATGTATGCCTCCATGAGATCACCCGGCGTATAGCCGGGAAGCCCACAGAAGAACACCGTGTTGAGGTCCCGGGTGAGCTCGGCCTCCGTGTAGTCGAATCGCTCCAGGATCTCGCTCACCTTGGCTCCATCCTTGGCCAATACGTAGGGGATGAGGGCGAGGATGCGGGACAGACGGGTGACGGTGCGGTCGCTGGTCATCGGGCTGCCTCGACCGCTGCCTCCACTCGCGCAAGCACCTGTTGCCTCAGCTCGGTGGGGGCGAGAACCTCGGCGTCAGGGCCAAAGCCGAGCACCCAGCCGATGAACGCGTCGCGATTGGCGACCGCCAACTCGACTTCCAGGTAGTCGTCGCCGGGGACATCGACCCCGAGATGCCGGGCCGCCCACCACGCCACATCGGGGTCAAACCTGACGGTTGCATGAACAGTCTCATCTGTCCCCGCCTCCCAAGGATGTTTGCTCATGGCTCGCTTGACCTGAAAACGCTTCGGCCGCACAAAGGCGCCGGATTGCTTTCCAACGTCCAGATGAGAGATACGATCGACTCGGTAGACCCGCTCACCATCGGCGGTCTGGCCGATCAAGTACCAGTGCCCCCGCCTGTGGGCGATTCCATACGGATCGAGCAGCCGGGTGGAGCCTCCGTATTCGAATTCCAGCTTTCGCCGTTCGCTGACGGCGAGAAACAGGTCGCCCAGCACTGTCGCCTCGGCGCCGAGATCGGCGGCCAGCGGCTCGATACCGGCGCCAACCTCCACCCCTCCCAGTTTGAGCAGGCCCGCCAGACCGGCATTCGTGCCGCCGAGACGGACCATCCGGGCCGCCACCGAGAGAGCTACCCGTTCCTGCTCGTTGAGCCCCGGGTCCGGTATTGCATACTCGTTCGGGTCGACGGTGTACCCGAAGTCGATCTCCCATTTGTCCGTCGGCCTCAGTTCGAGGGGAATGCCCATTCGCTTCAGAAGGTCCTTGTCGCGTTCGAACATCCGGTGAAACGCATCGTCGCTCTGCTCCCCGTACCCGGCGACCGTCTGTCGCACCTGATCGGCGGTAACCGGACTGGGCGAATCGAGGAGATAGATGAGGAGGTTGATCACCCTCTCGACGACGTTCTGCATGCGTACCCAGAACCTACGACCGAGAGTCTTTGAGCCGCAGGCTCAAAGACTCTCAATCAGCTTCTCGACCCGCTCGTCGTGTGCCTTGAACGGGTCCTTGCACATCACGGTGCGTTGCGCCTGGTCGTTCAGCTTGAGGTGGACCCAGTCCACGGTGAAGTCCCGCTTGCGTGCCTTTGCCGCCTTGATGAAGGCACCACGGAGCCGGGCCCTTGTCGTCTGTGGGGGCTGACGCACCGCCAGGGCGACCTTCTCGTCGGTGACCACCCGATCCACGAGACCCTTGGATTCGAGGAGGTAGTAGAGCCCGCGCTTGCGATCGACATCGTGATAGCTCAGGTCCATCATCGACATCCTCGGATCGGACATTGGTATGCCCCTCCGGTCTGAGTACCGCTCGAGGAGGCGGTGCTTGATCACCCAGTCGACTTCGCGGTCGAGCGTCATCGGGTCCTTCTCCAGACCGGTGAGCAGGTGCTCCCAGCGATCGATGGCACCCTGAACCTCCGGCGGGAACCCGGGGCTCCGGGCGAATCTCATGGCCCGGTCGAGATACTCCCACTGGATGTCGAGGGCGGAGAGCTCGCGGCCGTTGGCCAACTTGATCTTGCGTCTGCACGTGACGTCGTGGGACACCTCCCGGATGGCGCGGATCGGGTTCTCCAGTGACAGGTCCCGGAACACCACGTCGCGCTCGATCATCTGAAGGAGCGCGACCATCGTCCCCACCTTGACGAAAGTCGCGTATTCGGACATGTTCGAGTCACCCGCTATCACGTGAAGACGGCGATACCGCTCGGCATCGGCGTGTGGCTCGTCCCTGGTGTTGATGATCGGGCGGGAACGTGTGGTGGCCGAGGAGACGCCCTCCCAGATGTGATCGGCACGCTGGGCGATCGAGTAGGCGGTGCCCCGGGGTGTCTGGGTCAGCTTCCCGGCGCCGAGGAAGATCTGCCGGGTGACCAGGAAGGGTATGAGCACGTCCACCGTGCGGTGAAAGTCCTTGTGCCGACTGACCAGGTAGTTCTCATGACATCCGTAGGAGTTGCCGGCGCTGTCGGTGTTGTTCTTGAAGACGTAGATCTCGCCCCGGATGCCCTCCTCCTCTAGCCTCTCCTCGGCGCCGCGGACCAAGCCCTCGAGGATCCTCTCCCCCGCCTTGTCATGAGCCACGACGTCCTCGAGGTTGTCGCACTCGGGTGTGGCGAACTCCGGGTGCGAGCCGACATCCAGGTAGAGCCGGGCGCCATTCTCGAGGAACACATTCGACGACCGGCCCCAGGAGACGACACGCCGGAAGAGATATCGGGCGACTTCGTCGGGGCTGAGCCGACGTTGCCCGCGCAACGTGCAGGTGACCCCGTATTCATTCTCCAGCCCGAAGATTCGTCGATCCACGTGGGCAGGCTATCCCGGGTGGGGGGCTCTCGCGAGAGAATGTTCCTCTGCGTGGGTGGGAACACCAGAGCCGCCTCCGGCCCTTTGGGAAATCGGGACTTCAGCGCGCCGGCAGCTCTGAGCCGGTGAGTCGACGGAATGCCCTTCGGCCATTGGAGTAATCGAGGACTGCTGCTTCCCAGCCCTCCATCTCCCGGCCTTCCGCTTGCCGGAATGCCTCCGTTCCGATCTCGAGCGCGCGCTCCAGGGTCAGATCGTCCTCCCAGAGGCCCTGGAGGGCTTCGACGAGCTGTTCCGCCTTGCCTCCGATAGCGACGAACTTCCGTTCGTCGTAGAGCGTCCCGTCATAGGTGACCCGGAACAGCCTGTGTTCGTCGCCCTCCTCGCTGATCTCGACGATGAGGACTTCTACCTCGAAAGGTTTCGGCTCGCGGGTGAAGATCACGCCGAGCGTCTGGGCGAACGCAGTGGCCAGGCCCATAGCGGTCACGTCTTCTCTCGAGTACAGGTAGCCCATCAGGTCGGCCTGCCTGATGCCCGCCTTTCGCAGGGTCTCGAACTCGTTGTACCGGCCTACACCGGCGAAGGCGATCCGGTCGTAGACCTCGCTGATCTTGTGCAGGGCAGTCGATGGGTTCTCGGCGAGAAGCAGGACACCACCGGCATAGTCGACGGCGATGATGGAGCGGCCCCGGGCTATGCCCTTGCGGGCGAACTCGGCCTTGTCGCGAACCTGTTGCTCAGGAGGGACGTAGAAGGGGATCGTCATAGGATCTGGTCCACGGCGGATTCAGCGAGGGGTGCGATGACCGAATCGTCGAGTTCCTCTACTCCTCCGGCCCCGATACGGAGAACCGTTGGGTAGATGCCACGTCTCAGATCCGGGCCACCGGTAGCCGTGTCCTCCTGTGAAGCGGCGACGAGGGCCCTCACCGCCATGTCTGATGCTTCCTCAGCGCTGAGGTCCTCCCGATACACAGTCCGGAGATACGACTTGGCCAGTCTCGATCCTGATCCGGTACTGCCGAAGTCGACCTCTTCATATCTGCCACCCACTGCGTCGTAGCTGTAGAGCCTCCCCCGCTGCTCCCGCTCGTCGTAACCGGCGAACATCGGGACGACGATCAGCCCCTGGAACGCCATGGGAAGCTGACCCCTCACGAGGCGGGCGAGAAATGAGGCCTGACCCTCCAAGGAGAGGCGAACGCCCTCGATCTTCTCGTAATGCTCCAACTCGACCTGGAACAGCCTCACCATCTCGATGGCGATGCCGGCGACGCCGGCGATGGCAACTGCCGAGTATTTGTCGGCCTGGAAGACTTTGCGGATCCGGCGATGGGCAACGAGGTTTCCCTCTGTGGCGCGCCGATCGCCTGCCATCACCACACCGCCCTCGTAACGCAGGGCGAGCACTGTGGTCCCTTCGGGGGCGGTGGGAGGCTTCTCCCCAGGGGGGATGCTCAGACTCGGCTTGGAACCAAGCGAATCGAGAAGATCCGTGAAGCTGGACCCGGGGCTCGGCGCTTCCATCGGCAACGGGCCAATGGATCCGATCACTCCCCGCCCTTCTGGACGTAGTTCTTCACGAATTCCTCGGCGTTTTCCTCGAGCACCTCGTCGATCTCGTCGAGCAGGTCATCGAGCGCCTCGAGGTCGGCGTCGCTCTCGACCCGTTCTGCCGGCTGATCCTCGGCTTTCTCGCTGTCCTGATCCCTCGACCGGGAACGTTCTCTGTCCGACATCTAGTTCATCCTCCTAGGCGACGCAGAAGGTCGGCCGCGTCTTCGGCTTCGTCGATCATGGCCCCGATCAGATCGGCGCCACCTCGAAGTGGTTCCATCATAGGAACCCGCTTGAGATGCGATTCGCCGGTGTCGAAGACGAG
>JARDZU010000263.1 GCA_029240695.1 Acidimicrobiia bacterium
TGCTTCCGTGGGTGGGACATCATGGGTAGTCATTTCAATCTCCCGTTCTCGACAGATTTATCACCCCGGATGGGCCAATCGAGTACAACCAACTCACCTGGCCCCGGAGGACGGCCCGATCCAGACAGGGCCTGAAGTAGCCGGATCACTCCCCCGTGGGTGAAGACGAGCTGATGGCCTGTCCCAACGTCGGCCAGGAATCCGAGCACTCTTTCCTGAAGCGTTTCGACCGACTCCCCACCCGGTGCTGTGAATCCCTCGAACCTCATTAGGGCTGCCTGGGTCTCTTGATCACAGTCGCCCCACCTCTTGCCTTCCAGATCACCAAAATCGATCTCCCTCAACCTCACGTCGGGCTGCGCCTCGCCGAACGACAGACGAGCGAACTCAGTGGCTCGGGTCAGGTCCGAAGACCAGGCGCCTTCGAACGGGCGGTGCCGAAGCCGCGTGTGAAGCTTGGCCGCTTGCTCGATCCCCGCCTCGCTGAGAGGAGGGTCGGCCCAACCACAGAGACGGCCCTGCTCGCTCCATTCGGTGTCGCCATGACGAACCAGCCACAGGGTCACAAGGACCACCAGGGCGTGGAGAGCCCGCCGGATGAGGCAAGAGCCGCCGCCACCAATAGCAGGCCGATTTCGATCACCTGCTCGGTGGCCCCGAGGACGTCGCCGGTGAACCCCGAAATCCGGCGCATCGCCAGCAAGCCGATCAGCAGGGCGCCAGCGCCGGCGAATGCGGCAAAGAGCGCGCCCCACCATCCCAACAGGGCCATGGCAATAGCGACGGCGCTGAGGATGCCGCCCCAAATTCCAAACGCGGATCCCGATCGAGAATGAGCCGCCCCCAATCCGTCTCCGGTCGCTGGAGGCAGGAATCCGATCAAACCCACCGCTCCGCCGCGGCCAAGTGCATGTACGGTCGGCAAAGTCAGCAGAGCGGCGGTCGCCGGGAGGGCGGCCAGTGACAAAACCCGCAAGACAATGCTGAGGACCAACGCGATCACCCCGTAAGTTCCGTGGGTTGGGTCCTTCAGGATTCTCAGAGTCTCCTCCGGGCTTCCGCCGGCACCGAACGCGTCGGCAGAGTCGGCCAGCCCGTCCTCGTGCAGAGCGCCCGTTATGACGATTCCGAGCATCACGGCCAAGGCGGCCGCGGCCAGACCCGGCAACACCTCGGCCAGGAATACGAAACCCGCGGCGACAACCAAGCCAATCACCGCCCCGACGAAGGGCAGCCAGGGGATGGAACTCGCGGCTTCGAACCGGCCGGTGCCAACCGGGATGCGTGTGAGCAGCCCGACTGCGGCGCGCAGCCCTCTCACAACCCCCACTCCTCGAATGTCGCCACCTCGTTGACGGCCCTTGTCGCGAGTCGCACCAGCGGCAGGGCGGCCAGGGCTCCTGTTCCCTCGCCCAGACGCAGCCCAAGGTCGATGAGAGGCGGCTTGCCCAATTTGTCCAGCAGCAAGCCATGACCGGACTCGGCGGAGCAATGGCCGGCGAGGGTGTGGTCGAGCGCGCCGGGTCGGGCCACCTCGAGGGCTGCGCAGGCAGAGGTGACGACGAATCCGTCGAGGATCATCGGGATCGAGAGTGTCCTAGCCTCGAGAGTCGCCCCGGCGATCGCTACGAGTTCAGACCCCCCTACCTGCCTGAGGACCTCGAGCGGCCCCGCACCTTCCACCCGATGTTGTGCAGCTCGCACCAGGGCTATTTTTCGGTCGAGTGTGGCGTCATCTATCCCGGTGCCCCGCCCCGTCCAGAGCTCGGCGTCCCCACCGAACAGGCCGGCGCACACGGCTGCAGCCGCCGTCGTATTCCCGATACCCATTTCGCCGAGGATCAGGAGATCGACGCCCGCCATCGCCATTACTGCCTTGCGGCCTGCCTGCCAACACGCCTCAAAGCCCTCCCTGGTGAGGGCGGGTTCGACGGCGATGTCCCCTGTCGGGCGACCGACGCCGACATCCACCACGGAGACCGTGGCCCCCACCTCGGCTGCCATGACGTTGGCTGTCGCAACTCCAGCGAGGAGTGCATCGACCATCGAGCGTGTGATCCCAGCCGGATAGGCGCTGACTCCGGCGGAGGCAACACCATGGTCTCCGGCGAACAGCACGACATGCGGCGAAGCAACTGCCGGCGTATCCGAGCGTTGCCATCCGGCCAGCCACACTGCCACGTCGTCCAGCCTCTGAAGAGCCCCGGCCGGGCGAAGCACACGCTCGGCGCGCCCACGGACGAGCGCCGCCGCACGGGAATCCGGATCCGGCAGATTCGCCAGCCACGAGGCCATCACCTCATCCATCGGATCCCCGGTCAACGATCTCCCCGATCCTCGAGACCGGGAGCACCCCGCCTGCCACGGTGAGCAGGACCCGGTCGGCCACATTGGCCCAGATCGCGTTGACCATGCCCAGCAGATCCCGGTACCTGCGGGCCATCTCGTTCACTGGGACGATCCCAGAACCGACCTCATTGCTGACCACCACTGTCAGTCCTCCCCGGGCGGCCGCCACGCCCGCGGCAGCCGCGGCTCTCCGCTCGATCTCGGTATCTTCCAGATTGGCGCCGATCAGGTTGGACACCCACAACGTGAGGCAATCGACCAACACGGCGGTGCCGGAGTCAAACCAGTTGAGCGCGTCCTCCAGGTCGGTCGGCTCCTCGACCACCAGCCAGTCGTCAGGTCGAGCACTGCGGTGTCTCTCGATCCTCGCCGCCATCTCCTCATCGAGTGCCTCAGCGGTGGCGATGACGCCTGCCGGCCCACCCGACGCCTCGATCAGGGCGGCGCCGAGCTTCGATTTCCCGCTCCTCGCGCCGCCGAGGAGCAGCGTCAGCGATGATTCGCTTTCCATCACGAGCCTCGCTCGGGTCGCAAAGGTGTCACGATGAGACCGGTGGTCCCCATGTCGACCACTCGCACCCGAGCGTCGTAGTTCATCATGATGCTCTCCTCGGTCAACACGCTCTTGGCCACGCCGTCGCTAACCACGACACCATCTCTCATCATGACCAGTCGATCGGCGTACTGCCCGGCGAGCGTCAGGTCGTGGAGTGCGCTCAGGACCGTCAAGCCTTGCTCAGATCTCAACTCGTCGATCAGCTCGAGGACCTGCTGCTGATGTCCCACGTCGAGCGCAGACGTCGGCTCGTCGAGGAGCAGAATCTCCGATTGTTGTGTCAGGGCCCTTGCGAGAACAACACGCTGCGCCTCCCCCCCCGACAACGTGTCTATGTGACGTTCCGACAGTGTCGTGAGCTCCAATCTCTCCAGGAC
>JARDZU010000102.1 GCA_029240695.1 Acidimicrobiia bacterium
GGCGTAGCCTGAGACCGCGCACGGACAGGGGGACATGACCGGAGGCACATCGCTTTGGGGAACGACCTACTTCCTGGCGCTGTTCGCCGCGATATTGGCCCTTCCCACCAGCTGGTTCCTCTTTCGTCGCTACCGGCGGTCGATCCTCCGACTGATGGACCAGCGTTCTTCTGGCGATCCGATGACGGAGGACGTCCGTCCGATCCCTGACCACCCCTGGCGCACAGCCTCACCGCACAGCGACGTCATCGAGGCGGGGATGCGACGGAACGTGACCGTGGTGATCATCGTTGCACTCGTCTCCGCATTCGCTTTCGCCGCGTTGTTCCTGATCTGGAACGACGTCGGCCTCTCAGTGTGGCGGCTCTCGACCTTCGGCATTCTCTACTCGTGGCCTGCCGTGATCGGAGTCTGGATCGTCACCGGGGGGCGGCGGCGATGGGTCGTTACTTCCTTGGCCGTGTACTTCGTCTCACTGGGTCTCGCCGTTTTCATCGCCGGCGGCTCATGGGAGGTGCCGGCGCAATTGTTCCTGTTCAGCCTGGTTCCCACCGCGGCGATCATCGGGTTCCTCTCGCGCCGCTTTCGAGGTGTGGGCGCCTTGGTGCTCGGCACGATGATGCTCGCCCTGGCCGGCTCTCAAGCCTTCGCTTTCACCGTTTTCGGTAACGAGGTCTTGATCACGGCTTGGGCCGAGTTGCTCACTGCGCTGGGTGTGACCAGCGGCATGGTTGCGTGGTTGGCGCTGATTGGGGTGGGGTTCGTCTTGTCACTCCTCCTCGGTGTCCTTGCTACCAGGCTGCTGGCCGATTGGTATGTGAGATTTGGCTTCTCGGATCAGATGCTGCTCCTCGGCTCGACCTTCTTGGTCTTCGCCGTGGACCAATCCGGGTCGGCGAGCACCACGGAGGGAGGCCCTTTCGGGATCGGGCTGGTCATCTACCTCGCCGCCGCCGCAGTGGCCTTCGCTCTCTACCGCCTCATCCATCGCCAGCCGGTCGACCCGTCATCGCTGCTGATGCTCAGGGTGTTCTCATCCGACCCGACACGTCAGCGTCTGCTCGACCAGATCGCGTCGAGGTGGCGCTATCTCGGCCCGGTCCGGATGATCGGCGGACCCGACCTGGCGGTGAACAACGTCGAGCCGGATGAATTCCTCGCCTTCGTGAGCGGCCGGACGCGGCGACTCTTCGTCAATGGCCCCGACGACCTCGCCGAGAGGATGCGGAGCCTCGAGATACGGACCGACCGGGACGCCCGCTACCGGATCGACGAGTTCTTCTGTTTCGACGACACGTGGCGACCCACGGTGAGCCGGCTGCTCGCAAAAAGCGACGCAGTCGTCATGGACCTGCGTTCTTTCGGCCCCGAGAACGCGGGGTCGAGCCACGAACTAGAGCTGTTGGCCTCACGAGGCGCATTGGGCCGGACCGTCCTTCTGTTAGACCAGAGCACTGATCGCGCCTTGCTCGACACGATCCTCGGCCCGCGAGATCACCGAGGGCCGACCCTGCTCGAGGCCAGGGACGACGACACGGACGAGGCGTTGGCCGCCCTCGCCGAGGCGGCTGCCACGGCCACAACGGCCACCGAAAGTAGGTTGGACCGATCGGACTGAGATCCTGGATCAAGCGCGGCCTGGCCAGCCCGAGGGTCTTCATCAGCTATCGCCGGAGCGATGCAGGGGGACACGCGGGCCGGCTCAGCGGTGAGCTCGGCGACTACTACGGCTCCCGGGCGGTGTGGCTCGACTACGACGACATCGAGCCGGGGGCACAGTTCGAGGAGGCTCTCACCGAGGCTCTCGCACAGAGCGACAACCTGCTCGCCATCATCGGGCCGGACTGGCTAACAGCGGAAAAGGAAGGTCGTCGTCGTCTCGACGACCCGGAGGATTGGGTGCGACGCGAGGTCGCCGCCGGCCTTGCCGGTGGCGCTGCCGTGACTCCCGTCTTGGTCGGCCACGCCCAATTGCCGATCTCCGAGGACCTGCCGGAGCCGCTCAAGACGCTCCCCGGGCGGCAGGCGATCGAGGTCAGACCCGAGCACTTCGACGACGACGTCGAAGAACTGATTCGCCGAATGGGAGGGTGGCGGCGCCGCTGGCGTGGGTTCCCGCTTTGGGCCTGGGCCATCGCCGTCACCTCGGTGGCCGGGCTCCTCCTCGGTGCCTACGTGGTGAGAAGGAACATGCCTCCACTGATCGTTCCCCAGCCGGTCGAGGCGGTAGCCGGTGTGCCCGAAGAGATCGATCTCCGCTCTTGGGTCACCGACGATGGCGATGGGGTGCTCACGTTTGTCCCCGAGTCGTTGTCGGAAAAGCAAGGCTCTGTGAAGTACCTCGGTGAAGGACGGGTGACCTACACAGCTCCACGAGGCGTCTATGGCCACGACTCATTCGAGTTCACGGTGACAGATGAAGGCCGATTGGAGACGACGGAGACAGCAGACGTCGACGTCTTGCTCGGAGCCATGGGTGGGGCCTTCAACGTTGCAGTAGCTCCGCTTGTCGTGAGCGGAGCGGACCAGGAGGTGGGCTCGGATATATCGGATGCGGTATACGAACAGATCGTCGAGGATCTAAGCGACCGGGCAGACGTGGACGTCGAGGTGGCTGAACCAGGCGCGGTGCGAGTCCTTCCTGGGGACACACCGCAGGCCCGCGCCGAGGCCGCCGCCGAGCTCGCCGAAAGAGTCGAAGCCGACGTGGTGGTGTTCGGGACCGTGAAGATGTCCGACGGGCTAACCGACGTCGCGTCCGAGTTCTTCGTGTCGGACCGGGGCCTAACCGGAGCGGAGGAACTGTCAGGGTTCTATCCCCTCGACACGATCTCGCTGGCCACAAGTGATCCGGTTGCTGTGCGACGTGCCGTTGCCGAGTCGCTTGAGCCGAGGATCCATGCCCTCACTCAGCTAGTTCTCGGGCTCAGCCACTATCAGCTAAACGAGTACTCAGAGGCCGAAGCGTTGTTCGAGGAAGCCCTCGCCTCGTGGCCCGGCACCAATGGACGAGTCGTGGTCCTCAGTCTTCTCGGCAACGTCAACGGTCTTCTCGGCAGCGTCAGCGGCCTTCAGCGCGACCTCGACGCGGCGGATAGGTACTTCGCAGACGCCCTCAGCCTCGACCCGAAATATGCCCGTGCCCGTTTCGGGGCGGCCGAGGTGACATACCAACGATCCAGGGGTCAGCCTTGTGGAAGGATCGGAGAGGAGGCAGACGTGGCCGGGCTAGCGGATGCCGTGGCTCAGTTCGAGGAGGTCATCGGCCTCCCCGGTCCTCCACTCGCTTTCATCCCGGAACGGGCCCGGCTCGAGATTGGAAAGATCTACCAGTGTCTCTTCTTGAATGGTGGCGACCATCTGGAAGAGGCGCGAGAGATCGTCGAAGAGGTGATCGCCGACATCTCGGGCGAGACCAGGCTGGTGGACCTGACCGCGGACGCTCATTTCTCCCTAGGCCTCTACCACCTGCTCAAAGGGAATCAGGAAACGGCAATCGCCGAGTTCGAGACGGCGGTGGACAAGACTCGAAACGACCTCCGAAAACGAGGCTTCTACAACTCCATGGCCCGCTATATGTGCCAGCTCGATCAGCCGGAGTTAGCCGAGACCTACTACCGGGAGGCGGAGGCGATTACCGGACCTCCGCTCGACCCACTCCAGTGCACGACGTCTTGACCGACGCCTAGGGTTCCGGCCCGGTCGGCAGGAAGTCGGGGGGATGAAATACACCGCGACCCTTGGAATGCTCGCTCTCCTCGTCGCCGCATGCGGCGGGGCCACGGAAGCGACAACCAGTGCGAGTGGGTCCACCACGTCCAGTTCCGTTGCGGCCAGCACGACCTCGATCCCTGGCACCACCGAAGGGCCCACGATCACGGGCGGATCCGAGACCACCGACGGCCCACCACCGACGGTGCCCCCGGAGATCCTCCAGGTGGCATTCGCCTTCGCCACGGGGGACGACCCTCGCGTCTTGGTCCGGGTGTCGGTCGGCGAGAGTCCCGACGGTCCCTGGTCACCGGCGGGATTCTCGGATCAGACACCGACGCTCAGCGGGTCGAGCTATTGGGTCCGGTTCGACATCACCAATGTCGACCAGCTCAATGCGGTATTGACCGACATCGACATCTCCGGCTTCGATGCCGGCTCGTTCCTGGGCGAGGACATCTGCGAGCTCGAAGCTCCGGTCCCGAGGGACGGAGAGGCGGTGTGCATCATCGGCGGATCGGATGGGCTCCCGGTTCAGCCGGGAGGGAACCAGGTCGACTTCGTCGTGGGCGGTTCCGGTCCGAGGCAGGGCGAGCCGGAGCGGTGGTTCGACCCACCGATCCCGACGAGCCTTGATTTCGCAGGCGCCCGGAACAGCTTTGTCCTGGTGTTCGACACCGCCGAAGGATTTCGTGTCGACGGCACGGCCGATGGGTCCGAAGTCGAGATCGACATCGATGGCGTGTCAGGCTCGGTGAGACTCGACTGCACCGCCGGGAGCCCATTCGGCGGGGAGCCCGGTCTCAAGGCGTATGTGATCGAGAACTTCTCTGGCGACGGGGAGCGGGCAGGAGGATGCTCAGACATCCCCACCGGCGAGCTGGAGTTCTTTCCCGACTTCGACGCCGACAATGCATACCTCTACTTCGGGGCCGAAGACACGACAACCACTACCCCGATCACTGCAGCCACGACCACCACCCTCTCTGGCTGAGCCCTGCCGCGTAGGCTCGGCCGTCGAAAGGGGGACTCCATGGGCCACATCACCTTTGTTCACGGAATCATGAATCAGCCTTCGCCGGACCGTCTGCTCAAGGAATGGAAGCGGGACCTGGCCGACGGCGGGGACGGGGTCGATCTCGATGTCTACGGCGTGACGTCGTCGATGGTCTATTGGGCGGACGTCATGTATGCCGCGGCGACCGACGCCGGGGGCAGCTCTCACGAGTCGATCGAGTACGAGGGCATCGAGTCGGGCGCCCTCACCGAGGTCGACGAGTCATACATCGCCGAAGCGAGCGGGGACGAGAAGGATTTCATCCAGTCGATGATCGACAACTACGACCTCGACCATCCTGATGAGCCGGAAGGGGAGCGCGCGCCACCAGCAGGGGCAGAGGCCAGGGTGGCGGCGGCGTCGGCGTTGGAGGCAATACCTCTGCCGTGGTTCGTCAAGCGGCCATTGATGCGGCTCCTGCTGCGTGACGTCCACCACTATCTCTTCAACACGAGCCATTCACCACGAGCCGGCTCGACATACCAGGTCCGTGACGAGGTGAGGAAGCGGTTCGGCGTCGACCTCGGGGCCGTCGACGGTGGACCCCATGTCGTGGTTGCACACAGCCTCGGCTCGGTGATCGCGTATGACTGTCTCAAACGGGTTGCCGGCACCAAGAAAGTGGACCTGCTGGTCACGATCGGCACGCCGCTCGGCATGTCCGAGGTCCAGCACAACTTGAAGCCGGAGTGGTCGAAGGACGACGGCTACCCCGGCGAGTTGCCCCGCTGGGTCAACGTGGTCGATCGTCTCGACCCGGTTTGTGTGGCTGACCCGATCATCGCCAACGACTACATGCGGAAGAAGGCAAGCGTGGTGGTCGACGAGGTCGTCTCCAACGGCGGGGTGATGCGCCATCCGTCCGGCAAGTACTTCCGACAGGCGGTGGTTCAGGATGCGGTGCGCAATGGATTGGGTCTCTGAGGGAGCCGAATGTCGTTCTTCGACTTGCCACTTGGTGTGCAGCTCCGCTCCAGCCTCGATGCGGGCAAACCAGAGGACATCGCCGCCGCGGTAGGGGTGATCGAGGGAAAGGTGTGGTCGGGGACATTGCGGCCCGATCAGGTCGACGAGATCCTTGCAGAGCTGCAGCGACAACGGCAGGTCCAGCACGTCATCGACATCGCCGATGCGGCCACCGCGGTCGGCTCGATCACGACGTCGGGCCGTCGCCGCTACTGCCAGATGCTGATCGAGTCGGGAGCCCTCCATGCCGGCGAGCTCGCCTGCGCAGAGCTGCTCGATCTGGCCGAGGATGCGGAGGAGCGGGGGGAGGCACTGGGGCTGCTCGGGCGGATCCGCAAGCAGCGATACGTGACCAGCCGCCGGTCGGAGGATTTGATCGGCGCAATTGCCGCCTATCAGTTCGCATACGCGGGAGGCGGCGACCCGCTCTGGCATGGGATCAATCTCCTCGCACTCACCACCCGGGCCCATCGTGACGGAATCCTCGTTCCCCAACCGGTCGACACGGACGCTCTGACACGCACGCTCCTCGACGAAGTCAGGCAAACGGCACCCGAGTTGCAGGAGATCTGGGAGCGCACAACCGAGGTCGAAGCCCTGGTCGCCCTGGGCGACAAGGCGTCGGTGGACGAAGCGGTGTCGGTGGCACAGAAACTCGCCAGCAGCAAGAGTGTCCGGCCGTTCGAGCTGGAGAGCCTTCGCCGTCAGCTGGCCGACATCTGGGAGCTCGAGCCACATCACCCGGTGCTGGTCGCCATCGCAGCGCAAAAGCTCCAACTCGGGGCCAAGGCCCTAGTCGAGCTGCCCGATTCCGCGGGCCAGTTGGAGAAGATCTTCGGGACGGCCCTGCCCGTCGGGTACAAGCACCTGATGAGGGGTCTGGAGTGCGCAGAATCGGTGGGAAAGATCACCGACGCATCCGATGAGCCGTGGGGCACGGGATTCCTCCTGCGCGGGAATCTGATCCATCCCGACTTCGGCGATGGACTGGTACTGGCTACCAATGCCCACGTCTGCAGCCCGGAGGTCGGAGTGGGCAAGCTTCTGCCGAGCGAGGCGAAGGCTGTCTTCGACGTGACCAAGTCTGTCGATGGGGAGCAACTCGTCCTCACCGGCTTCGAGTGCCTGTGGAGCTCACCACCCTCGGTATGCGATGTCACCATCCTTCGCTTCACGGGGCCCGAGCCGGTGCTCAAGGGCCAGCTCGACGTCGCCGTGTCGCCCCAGCCAGTGACGGAGGGCGCCTATGTCTATGTCATCGGCCATCCGGCCGGGGGTGGGATCAAGTTTTCGATCAGGGGCAACGACCTACTCGCCTATGACGCCGACATGTTCAAAGTCCACTACACCGCACCCACCGAAGGGGGCAGCTCCGGGAGCCCGGTCTTCAACCAGGCATGGCAGCTGATGGCTGTTCATCACGCCGGGGATTCGAAGATGCACCGACTGGACGACCCCTCCGCTACGTATCAGGCCAACGAGGGGATCACGATCAAAGGGATCAGAGAGGAGTACTCCAAGAATGGAAAATGACGCGATCCCTCCGGAGTTCCTGGAGCCCGAGGGCGACGCCGAGCGCCAGGATCCCGACCTCGTCTTGGAGACGACGTCAGCGACACTACGGGGGCTGTGGAAGGACTGGATGTGCAAACGAGGTGACGGGACTTTCGTCGACGTCGAATTCTTCGGCCGCCGGATCGGCGGAGTACCCACCCTCGCGGTCGACGCCTATCGGGCGCTCGAGGTAGCCCTGCGCTCCGCCGGTTACAGGCCGGATTCGCGCTGGGCGTACAACTGCAGGCTCATCGAAGGTACGAACCAGCCGTCGCTGCACTCGGCCGGGATCGCGGTGGACATCGACCCGGACGAGAACCCCTTCTCGGGTGGTGACCCTTTCGCCGGGAAGTTTGGTCCTGACCACGTGGCCGCGGCGCTGGCCATCCGCAACACCGATGGGGCTCGGGTGTGGTCGTGGGGCGGGCATTGGAACACGCCCGATCGGATGCACTTCCAGCTCGACCGGGGGCCCACGGCGGTAGATGTGGATTGGGACACGGTCCCCGGTGGCAGGCCGGAAGGCGCCGAGGCGGGGGCAATCGAAGTGAAGGAGGAGGAAATGGTGCTGTCGAAGGGTACGAAGAGCCCTGCGGTCAAGCGCTTCCAGGAGTGTCTGCTCGCTTGGGACTCGAAGGCGTTGCCGAAGGACGGAGCCGATGGTGTATTCGGCAACGAGACGGTCGACTGGGTGGGCCGTTTCCAGAAGAGCTTCGGCCTGGATAAGACCGGCGTTATCGACGGCGTGACGGCGGCGCTCCTGGTCGCCCAGAAGAAGTAGGAGTCGTCGATCAGGGTTTTCCTCAGCTACCGGCGGGAGGACACGGCGGGGCGCGCCGGAAGGCTCCACGACGCCCTTGCCTCGAGTTTCGGCAGCCGCAACGTGTTCATGGACGTTTCTGCCATCGCCGTCGGCACCGACTTCGTCGACCAAGTGGAACGAGCGATCTCGACCGCCGACGTCTCCCTTGTGGTTATCGGGCCGGATTGGCTCGGGGCCACCGACGCAGAAGGACGTCGGCGTCTCGACGATCCCGAAGACCATGTCCGGTCCGAGGTGCGGTCCGCGCTGGAGTCGCCCAACCCGGTAGTGCCGGTGCTGGTCGGTGAAGCGTCCCTGCCCTCCGAGGATGAACTGCCTGAAAATCTGAAAGCCCTGGCGCGGCGTCAAGCCATCGAGTTGCGCGACGAGACATGGTCTGAAGACGTCGAGATGCTGGTTCGCCGTCTCGAAGGCAAGGAGACGGTCAGAGAACCTCGTCGGTGGATCCCGGTGGCGATCGGTGTGGCGGTCCTCGGGGTGGCAGGCATTTTGATCTGGCAGGCGCAGGCAGGCGGTGACGGTGACGAATTGACCCAGTGCCCTGCACCCGACGGGACATGGACCCCGGTCGATATGGGACGCACCGCCACGGACGTCGAACAGTTGGACCGCGAAAGGGCGCTTCGCTACACGGTGGAGGAAACGTACTTCCGGAAGGAATCGGGGGATTGGCTTGTCGTCTTGCACGTGAGACTGGACAACGAGTCCGCCGACGTGCCGGGCAATGATGACTACACCGGCTACGGCCCGTCGGTCTTCGATGCTCTCCACGTCGACCAAGTCTCGGTAGGCAGCCCCGATTGCTTCGGCGAGACCCGCGGAGAAAGCAACCTGGCTCCAGGGGAGGGGGCGATCGCCCGGGTTGGGTTCATCTCGTCCTTCGACCCCACCAAAGCTGCCCACATGCTCGTGACCGATGGGCCCTTGTTCATAGAGATCGCCCCCGGCACGTGAGCACCGTTCTGTTCTCGGGCCACATGGTGGATGCTCCGGACCGCCCGTCCCCTCGCTTTCCCCCCGAGCGAGTGCCTGTCGTGCGGCGGGCGATTGCGGAAGCCATCTGGCTGTTCGACGACGCCGACGCAGAGGGGATCTCCGGTCTCGCCTGTGGAGGCGATCTCCTCTTCGCCGAGGAGTGGCTGAAGACCGGCCGACCTTTGCACGCCTATCTGCCACGTGAGGAGGAGGACTTTCTCGACGAGTCGGTCCGTTTCGCCGGGGAAGATTGGGTGGATTCGTTTCGTCAGGTGACCGCCGACCCAAATCTGGTCCTGAACGGACCGGACGAAGACATGCTCGATCTGGACGATCCGCACACGGCCAACAACCTTCGCATGCTCGACGCCACTGTGTTGCGGCCGGGCACCCTCTACGCCCTGTTTCTCTGGGACGGCAAAGGTGGCGACGGTCCGGGAGGCACCGAGCACCTCGCCTCTGAGGTGGTCGAGGTAGGGGGAAGTGTCACCGTTCTCCGTCCCTAGGTGTCGACGAGGAAGCTGTCCTCCCGCATAAGGTTGAAGGATGGGATTTCGCCTGGCGCTCGTCCAGCCGGTTGCTCATCGTCCGCCCGACGACGAGCGGAATGTATCGGACGCCTTGGGACAGGTCTCGTACGCAGCCTCACAGGGTGCGGAAGTCGTTGCCTTCCCTGAGACCTATCCGGGTCCGTGGCGCACACCGATGACATTCGACCCCACCGAGGCGATGGCCGCTGCAGCGGGAGAGCACGGTGTCACGATCCAGTTCGGAACATTGGAAGCCATCCCAGATGAACCCGATGCGGCTTACAACGTGCTCAAGCTGATCGGCCCTAACGGAACCATCAACGGTGTCTACCGCCGCACTCACCCGCCCGGGCCGTGGATCTACGCCGGTGGGGTCTGGGATTTCGACTATCGGGTTGGCAACGAGTACCCGGTGTTCGAGAGTGAACATGGGATCGTCGGGCTGGCGATGTGCAGCGAAGCGTTCATGCCCGAGGTGACCCGTGCCCTGGCGCTGCGGGGGGCTGAGATCATCTTCATGCCCGCCGGAATCGACAAGAAGAAGCTGTGGGACGCCTGGCGGAACCTGATCTGGGCGCGGGCTACCGAGAACCTCGCCGTGGTGATCACAACCCAGAACCTCTTCGACGAGTCCGAGCGAGGTCTGGCCATGGTTGCGTATCCCGAAGAGGTCGTGTTCGAGGCTGACGGTCCCGGCACCTTCCTGATCGACGTGGACCTCACGAGGATCCGCGAGCTGCGTGAGCAGCTGGACGGGCCGAAGTCATCGGAGGAATACGGTGCCAAGCCTGGTGTGCTTACCCAGTGGCAACGACCCGAGATGCAGGACAAGGTCTATCCCGCGGTTACCCGCACATAGAGAGCGGTGACCCACATCTAGGACCGGTCCTCGGTGGCCTCCGGGGGCTCGATCCAATGCAAGACCGTTCGGTAGTCGGCGGCGGCCCCTTCGGCGATCAGTCGGTCCCGCTCAGGTGGGTGCAGACCACCCTCGACCTCTTCACGGAAACGGGCCATTTCGTCCGGACTGGCCCCGACCCGGTTCCGCTCGACACTGCCGAGAAACCGGGCGGCTGCGGACAGGTCGGATCGCACGGGCGCCCGACCGGGCGGAGCAGGGCAGGTCACCCACCTCTGCCAGGATCTCGGCCGCCTCGGCCAGATCGTCGGTTGAGGACCCCAATCCGAGATCCTGGGTCACCGCTCCGTGGTAGTAGAGGGCATGGCCCAACCCGTGACGGGATCCCAGATCACTCAGGATCTCGATGCTCTGGCGCAAATTGGCCAGCACCCACTCATCGTGACCGGATCCGATGTGCCCGGCCGAGGTCATCATCGCCGCCGCCGCCAGATATCCGTCGCCGACCGCCAGCGCCTTCGAGATCGCGTCTTCGACATGCTCCCGCCGCCGTTCCGGAGGTCCGGCCTGCCCGAAGGCGAGCATGAACTCGATGATCGCGTGATCCCATTCCGGGTCCCACATCGGCGGGTTCCGGAACTCCGCCAGTGTTTGTCGACCTTCCTCCATCCACCCGGCCGCATCTTGATGACCCACGAGGTTGGCATAGGCCATCCCGCGGGTCAGCGTTAGCCACCCGACCAGCGCGGCGTCCCCCGCCGTCCGGGCACTTTCGAGTCCAAGGTCGGCGTAGCCCACCGCGGCCGGGTCGGTGAGGAATGTTGCCAGCAGAGAAGCGGCCAGCCACGCCCTGGCCGCCATGGCGGGCGAGGCTTCGTCGCCATGTGATCGGAGCGCTCCCACCAACAGGTCCCGGCCTTCGACCTGGAGACTGGACTGGGCCCAGAACCAGGTCAGATCGAATCCAATGTCGAGGAATCGGTCGATATCCCCAAGCTCGAGCAACGTGGACATGGCGACGCGGATGTTGTCGTTCTCCAACAGGAGGCTGCGGTTGGCCTGACGCTGGTCGGAACCGCGCAGGCTCGGGGCGATCTGCGCCACTGCGGCGGCGTAATGCCTGGCGTGGAGGAGCCGTACTCCTTCGTCCTCTCCTTCGTCGGCCAGACGGGCCTGTCCGTATTGGCGGATCGGCTCGAGGAGTCGGAAGCGGGAAAACCGAGCTTGCTGAAGAGGCACGACCAGCGACTTGTCAACCAGCTGATCGAGCAGACCGAAAACATCGTTGGTGTCTCCGACGTTCTCGGCAGCAGCCAGATCGAACCCGCCGGCGAAAACCGAAAGACGTCGGAACAGCGCCGACTCTTCGTCACTGAGCATGTCGTAGGACCAGCCGATCGTGTTCTCGAGGGTTCGCTGCCGCCGCACCGTCGTCTTCGAGGCTGCGGTGAGGACCCGAAACGACGTCTCGAGCTGGTCGGCGAGGTCGAGGAGGGTGAGAGTGCGGACCCGTGCCGCGGCCAGCTCGATGCCGAGAGGGATCCCGTCGAGACGACGGCAGATCCTGGCGATGGCTTCCAGGTCGGCCTGGTCGGGGGCGAGATCCGGCTTCATCCTGGCGGCTCGGTCGAGGAAGAGACGCACCGACTCCGATCGCGCCAAGTCCGATCCCTCTCCGGGCAGGCCAAGCGACGAGACCCGGAACACGATCTCCGCGGCGGTCCCGAGGGTCTCCCGTGATGTGGCCAGGATCGACAGTCCGGGGCTGGATCCGAGCATCTCGACTGCGATCGCCGCAGCTTCTTCGAGGAGGTGCTCACAGTTGTCCAGCAGCAACAGGAGCCTTCTTCGGGCGAGGTGAGCCTTGATCACCTGGATCAGGCCCATCCCGTCGCCGGCGCGCAGTCCCCAGACGTCGGCCACCTCGTTCACGACCAGGGCCGGATCGGCGATGTCGGCCAGTCCGGCCATCCACACGCCATCGGGGAAGTCGTCTCCGAGGGCTCCGGCTACTTCCATGGCGAGACGGGTCTTGCCGGTCCCACCCACCCCGGTGAGGGTGACCAGCCGGTTGGACTGGAGCAGGGCTTTTACTTCCTCGAGGTCCTCGCGCCTCCCGACAAACGAGGTGAGTTGCGCCGGGAGATGAACAAGATCGACCGGCTCGGTGCGCAGGGGCTCGGTTACTTCGGGCAGATCGGGATGGAGCAGCTCGAAGAGGCGCTCCGGACGTTCCAGGTCCCTGAGAGGATGGACCCCTCGCTCCTGCAACTCCATGGGGGCTTCGACCGATTCCGCGGTCAGATCGGCAGTGGCTCCCGACACCAGAATTTGCCCACCGTTCGCCGCTGCCATCACGCGGGCCGCTCTGTTCACATCCGGCCCGAAGTAATCGCCGGCCCGTTCGTACGAGGTGCCGGTATGGACCCCAATCCTGACGCGGATCGCCGGCCCCTCCCAAGCTTCATCCAGAAGACCGAGCTGGGCCCGCATTGCGGCGCCAAGGGCGGCCAACGGCGTTGTGAAGGCGGCGGCAAATGAATCCCCGGCGCTGGAGAAGACATACCCACCGAGGTCAGCGATGGCGGATTCGAGAATGCGGTCGTGGGCGATCAGGCTCGCCGCCATGCCTTCACGGTCCGCTTCCCAAAGACGGGTCGAACCGGCCACGTCGCTGAACAGGAACGAGACCGTTCCAGTGGGCCTGGACTCCACCTCCGGAGGGTATCGGGGTCCCAGGCGGGCCGCCGAGACGTCGGGATCTATGCCGTCGGCAAGAACCGGTGGACGTACCGGCACCCGGCAGATCTCGTGAGTGCACCCATCGCCGGGGTCAGTCGCCGGTTGTCAACCAGCCCGGCTCGGGGTCGCCGAACATCTCGAGCAAGTAGTCGCGTGACGCCTCGACCGCTCGGCGTGGCGCATCGAGCGAGGCCTTGAGCTTGAAGTCCTCCTTGAGCACGTCGCCGTCGACGAGGACGGTCTTCACATTGGAGATGTCCGCCGCGCAAACTACGGCACCCACCGGGTCGATGATCGGGGCGATATTCACAGCCGACCCGTCGATGATAACGACGTCCGCCTTCTTCCCTGGCGTGAGCGACCCGGTGCGATCGGCGATTCCCCCCACCTCGGCACCCCCGATCGTCGCCCAGGCGAGTGAATCACGGGCCGTGATGAGACCAGGTGATGCCTCCAAGCCGTCGAGATCGTCGTCCCATGCCTCCTGGTGCTTGCGCCCCCGCTCAGACCCGAAGACGGCATGCATCTGCGTGAATTGGTCGGCCGATGCGGTAGTCGCCACGTCCGACGAGAGTCCGATCGGGATGTTGTACTCGACGGCCGTCACCGCCGGTGCCCACCCGTGTCCCATCTGAATCTCGATCTGCGGGGCGAAGCTGACGTTCCCACCCGAATCGCTGACGAGTTGCCACTCCTCGTCTGTGAAATGCGAGGCGTGGACATACGTGGTGCCGGGATAGAGGAGGTCCATGTCCCGTAGAGCTGTGATCTGGCCCTTCGTGTAGCCGAACCGGTCCATGGCGACATGCACCGTGATGTCGATGCCGAGCTCCTTGGCCAGCTCCCAGTCGTGACGCACGACTTCGGGCTTGCAAAAGCCGGGCCCTCGGGTGGCCAGGCCCATGGTGACCCGGCCCTCGTCGCTGCTGAAGTACTGCGATCGCAATCGGCGTGCCTCGTCACCATCCGACGTCAGGACACTTCCGGTGTAGTCGGGGCCGAACCACCAGTCCACCAGCGATGTATTCGGGAAGCCATATGCAAAGACCGATCGGATGCCCGTCTCTTCGAGCGCCGCGACCGAGGCATCGGCATGCTCGGGCGTGTTCATGATGTGGGCCCAGTCGACCAGGGTCGTGATGCCGGCGTTGATGCACTCGAGCGCTCCCCACTGTGTCGCCGAGTGGACATCCTCAGGCCGGTAGTGCGGGGCGAACTTGTCGAGGATCGCGCTGAAGTATGTGATCAGGGCGAAGTCCGGGGCACAAGTTCGGATGCACGTCTCCCAGGTGTGCCGATGGGTGTCTATGAAGCCGGGGATGACGATGTCGCCGGTCGCATCGATCACCCGGGCATCGTCGGCCGACAGGTCGGTGCCGATCGCGGCGATCTTGTCGTCCTCGATCAGCACGTCAGCCTTCGGCAGCTCGCCGAGCTCGGGGTCCTGGGTAAGGACGATCCCGCCGCTCAAGAGGATTCGATCGGTCACACCTACTGCCTTTCTCCTTCGCGTCCTGGTCAGGATCGTAACCCCTCCAAGCAAGAGGTTTCCGAGAGCAAGCCTCCTTCAGCAAGGACCGAATTCAGACCGAT
>JARDZU010000103.1 GCA_029240695.1 Acidimicrobiia bacterium
TGGAGGTGACAGTGGGTGTCGACCCATTGCATGCCGGGACGGTACCCGGGCACCGGTGTGAACCCCCCGGGTAGGCTCGCCGTGGGGAGGCTGAGGTGGATATGGAAACTGGTATCGCCCGAAAGATCGACGACCTGGGTCGCATCGTGATCCCGGCCGAGACGAGAAGGCTGTTCAACATCAGGGAAGGGGACCACCTCTTCATCGCGGTCGAAGGCGGATCGATCGTGTTGCGCAAGCTCACCGATACCTGCACTTTCTGTGGGTCGGAGACGAAAGTCACCCAGTTCAAAGAAAAGGGGATCTGCGCAACCTGCCGCGCTCAGCTCCGTTGATCATCGATCAAGACTTCATAGATCTCACGACGCGAGACACCGGTCTCCGTCGCGACCCGTCTGGCAGCTTCCGACGGAGCCGCGCCGCCTCCGACGAGGCCCCGGGCCTCCACCAACGCCGCATCGAAGGAGGGCGCCGCGAGCGGACCGGGTGCGATCACCACGGTCACCTCACCCTTAATATCTCGGTCCGACCACTCCTCGATGGCCTGCGCGACCGGGCCGGACCAAACCTCCTCATGGAGCTTGGTCATCTCCCTCGTGATCACGATCTCCCGTTCGGGGCCGGTAGCCGCAGCGATGGACTCCAGGTCCGCCACGAGTCGATGGGGGCTGACAAACAGGATCACCGGCCGATCCTCGCCACCGATCCGACTCAGACGCTCTGACCGCTCTCTGCCTTTTCGTGGGAGGAAGCCCTCGAACACAAAGCGGTCGCCCCCGAAACCCGCCAAAGCCACCGCGGCAACGACAGCGGAAGGTCCGGGCACCACTGTCACCAGATGTCCCGCTTGCCGTGCCAATCGGATCACATCGGAACCCGGGTCGGACACAGTCGGCATTCCGGCATCGGTGACCATCGCAACCGTAAGCCCCTCGTCGAGAGAAGCGAGCAGATCCGCTGTCCTGCTCTTCTCGTTGCCCACGAACAGAGACCTCATCGACGGGCTCGCCCCGACGTGCCGGAGCAGGGTGGCGGTGCGTCTCGTGTCCTCGGCGTAGACCACATCCGCCGTCTGGAGGACCTCACGGAGACGATCAGAGACATCGCCGAGATTTCCGATCGGGGTGCCACAAACGTATAGCCGGCCGCCGTCACTCATCGGTGATCTGTATTTCGTCGCCCAGCTCTGGGAGCGGGCTACCCGCCGGAAGCTCGACGATCATGCAGGCCGAACGGAGGACCGTGACACGATTGGGCGGGAGGGTCTTCGTGGCCACCACCCTCATCCCCGCGTCGACCCCGACCAGATCCAGGGGCCGCCGGCGGCCGAAACTGTGGACGCTGGTCACCGGCAACACGACGGCCGAGCCCGCCGGCACACGCCAAACACCGAGCAGTCGATCGGCGAAAGTTCGGGCCATATAGGCGGTCGTGGCCCATTCTGGGGCGGAAAGCGCGACCCTCTGCACCGGGACGACGCTACGTGATCGTCGGAGCCGGAGTAAGGCCTAACCGCTGACCGCGGCCAGGATCGACTCCCCCACCTCGGGCTGGTCGGCGGCGATGAACGCCAGCCGGCCGTCATCGAGGACCTCGACCCACGCGTAGTCCTCCTCCGCCACTGCCGTGAGCGCGTAGTCGAGCAAGGCTGCCCTCAGCTCTTCTGTGTCGCGATCCGTGTCACCTTCGAAGAGGATGAGCAAGGCCGCGTTCTGGCCATCGAACCACTGTGCGTAGTAGTCGCCTCCCCAACCATCGGCGGCGTCGACACCTACTTCCTCTCCGAGGATCTGATCGATCATGATCCTGAACCCGAACTCGCCCCATACCGACTCACGCTCGAGCTCGTAACCGGGGACCGACGGCGCCGTTGCCTCGAGTGACTTGGGGAGATCTCTCTCGTAGTCACTCGGCGTGATGATTTGCTCAGTCGATCCGGGAAGGCCCGGCATCTCGGCATAGGCTCCGTTCACAGTCGTCCACTGGTCCTGGAGATAGTTGGCCTGCACCCAGGCCAGGCCCGAGTCGTAGGGGAAAATCAATGAGTCCTGGATGAATTGCGGAGCGGAGTCGAGCGCGGCAGTGTCCACGTCCAGCGCCTCGGAGAAGAACTCGCCAAGCTCTTCCTGGGTGAGAGTCTGCAGATAGAGAAGCTCGGCCATGCTCGCGTCACCCTCGATGAGGGCCTGATAGGCCGAGGCCTCGTCGAGACGGTCCTCGTCGAGCATCGCCGTGTAGCTGGTGTGGAAATCCAGTTGATCATCGGTCAACGCATGGGTGAGCTCGTGGATCATGGTCCCCCGCTGGACGACGCTGAACCCCTCCTCCCGCATCGGGACCACAAGCTCGCCGGTTTCCCCGTCGTAATACCCGGCGACCTGCTCTCCATAAAGCTCGGTGAGGAGAGACTGGAGATTGACCTCGGCGTCGAGCAGGCCGAGGAGCTTGTACAGGGCCTCGTCTGCCGGGAAGTCTTCGGATTCGTCCTCGATCTGTGTGCGAACCCGGTCCTCTAGCTCCTGCTCGGTGACGATGACGATGGTGGGTGGCTCCTGGAAGCGAAGCCCGCGGATTTCCTCCGTTGTGCGAACCAGCCCGAGGAGCTCGTCCTGGACTTCAGCGGGGAGAGCATCGATGCCGGGAAGCTCCTCCCAGGTCGGATCGGCAAGCGTTGTCGTGGTCGTGGGGGCCTCGCCACCTGTCGTCGTGCTGCCTTCAGGTGCACTGGACGTCGCCGATTGCGCGGTAGTGGTTGTGTCGGCGGTGGTCGATGTGCAGGCGCCGAGGATCAGGGCGCACGCGAGGATCATGGCTAAACAGCGGGTCACGACGGTCAGATTATCGGCGCCAAATCGCTAGATAGTGAGTGGCGTTCACCCGCACCGGTGGTTGGGTACCCTCGCCGTGATGGTGGAAGGAGGTGATTGTGAAGCGAAGCTACGCACGTCTCACCGAGCCGCTGGTGCGGGACAACGGATCCCTGCGCCCGGCGAGCATGGACGAGGCCATGGAGCGGGTGGCCACAGGTCTCTCTCCCCACATGGGCGACGCCTTCGGGTTGTTCAGCTGCTCGAAGGGGACCAACGAGATGAACTACATGGCACAGAAGTTCGCCCGTGTGGTCATGGCCAGCAACAACATCGATAGCTGCAACCGCACTTGACACGCCCCCTCTGTCGCCGGTCTGGCGACTGTGTTCGGGGCTGGTGGCGGCACTAGCTCCTATCAAGAGATGGAAGACACGGACCTCATCGTCATGTGGGGATCGAACGCGCGCGAGGCGCACCCCATCTTCTTCCACCACGTCCTGAAGGCCATCAACAGGGGCGCCAGGATGTTCGCGGTCGACCCGAGACGAACCTCCACGGCAGCATGGGCCGACGTCTGGCTCGGCATCGACGTCGGGTCGGACATCGCACTCTCCAACACGTTGGCCTGGGAGATCATCAAATCGGACCTCTACCACGAACATTTCGTCGCCCACGCCACATCGAGTTTCGACGAGTACGTCGAGTCGGTTGAGCACTGGACACTGGAACGCGGGCAGGAGGTCACAGGTGTCCCAGCCGATGCAATCAAGCAACTGGCCCACGAGTACGCCACCGCCCCCACCGCCCAGCTGTGCTGGACCCTGGGCATCACCGAGCATCACAACGCCACCGACAATGTCCTTGCCCTGATCAATCTCGCCCTTCTCTGCGGGCATGTCGGGCGCTACGGGTCGGGAGTGGTCCCGATTCGGGGCCAGAACAACGTCCAGGGTGGCGGCGACATGGGCGCACTCCCCAACCGGCTCCCCGGATTCCAGCTCGTGGCCGACCCGGATCTGCGGGGGAAATTCGAGAAGGCCTGGGGAACCACGATCCCGCACAGGCCCGGCAAGCACATCAGCCTCATGCACGAGGCGATGGATGAAGGCGAGCTCCGTGCCCTCTATGTCATCGGCGAGAACCCACTGCAATCCGAAGCCGATGCCCAGCAGATGGAGCGAAGACTCACCGGTCTCGATTTCATGGTGGTGCAAGACCTCTTCCTGACGGCGACGGCAGAAATAGCCGATGTCGTGCTGCCAGCCGCCGGGTGGGGTGAGGTCGAGGGGACATTCACCTCGAGCGAGCGGAGAGTGCAGCGGGTGCGGAGGGCGATCGATCCGCCGGGCGAGGCCAGGGATGACCTCGAGCTCATGAGCATGGTGGCGCGGGCGATGGGCCACGATTGGCCCACCCCCACGGCCGAGGAAGCGTGGGACGAGTTGCGCAGTCTCTCGCCGATACACGGCGGTATGGCCTATGAGCGGCTCGATGAGTCGGGCGGGCTGCAATGGCCGTGCCCAACCGAGGACCATCCCGGCACGCTGTTCCTGCACGGTCGGCTCTGGGAGGAAGAGACCGGGCCGAAGGCACCCTTCTCGGTTGTCGATTGGGTGCCACCGGTCGACGCCCTCAGCGAGGAGTTCCCGCTGCGTCTCACCACGGGTCGACGTCTCGACTCGTACAACACCGGGGTGCAGAGCGGCCGCTATCCGTCTCCCCGGCGCATCCACGGCGTGCTCGACCTGTCCCCGGAGGACGCCGAGGCACTAGGTGTCCATGGGGGTGAGCTAGTGAGGGTGGTCTCCCGCCGCGGCAATCTGGAAGCCCCGGTTCGGCTCGACCGCTCGCTTCGACCCGGACTGGCGTTCATGGCCGTCCATTTCCCGGACGACACCGATGTGAACCAGCTCACCATCGACGCCTGGGATCCCAAGTCGGGCACCGCCGAGTTCAAGGCAACGGCGGTGCGGATCGAGACCCTGGTCTCGACGTAATGGACATCCGCGCCCTGCTCGCAGGACCAACAGACGTCGAGCGCGCTGCGGTCGACGATCTGCTGGGACCGCCGGAGTCGGGCTGGGAGGGCGGTCATTTCACCGGGCTCGATGGCCATGTCGCCTACGGAGGGCATGCCGCCCGAGAACGACGCAACTTGTTGCTTCCCGCCTTGCATGCCGTGCAGGACGCGGCGGGATCGGTGAGCAAGGGAGCGCTGGGTTACATCTCGGAGAGACTCACAGTGCCTCCGGCCGAGGCCTACGGGGTCGCCACCTTCTACGCCCTCATCAACACGGGGTCACGGTCGCAGACTCTGATCCACGTCTGCGACGACATCGTCTGCGCTCGAAACGGGGCGGATGAGCTGAAAAGATCCCTCGAACATGAGCTGGGCCCGCCCGGCGCTATCGATCCAGGGAGGAGTTGGACGCCAAGCCCCTGTCTCGGCCAATGCGACCGGGCACCGGCAGCGCTCATCCACTCTGCCGGCGCCGGCTACCGCAATCTCGCTCCAGTTGAGGCGGCCGCGCTCACCAATCTCGACTTCGAGGAGCTGCCCACGGGTCTGATCCACCAGGGTCGAGAGGAGCTGCGCCTTCTCCATCGGATCGGACATGTAGATCCGGAGAGCCTCGATTCCTACCGGAGCAGCGGCGGCTATGCCGGACTGGCAAAGACGATCGACATGGGCCGGGAAGGTCTGATCGCCGCCCTCGATCAATCCGGACTGAAGGGTCGCGGTGGTGCAGCATTCCCCATCGGAATCAAGTGGCGTGGAGTCGCCGATGCCCAGGACGATGTGAAATTCGTAATCGCCAACGGCGACGAGTCGGAGCCGGGCACGTTCAAGGACCGGATCCTGATGGAGGGCGACCCGTTCGCCGTCATCGAGGCGATGACCATCGCCGGGTTCGCCACCGGGGCCACCAGGGGCTTCGCCTACGTCAGGGGCGAGTACCCGGTGGCGGAGCGTCGTCTGGTCCACGCGATCGACGAAGCCAGGAAGGCAGGTCTTCTCGGCCCTGATGTTGCCGGTGCCGGATTCGAATTCGAGATCGAGGTCAGGCGGGGGGCGGGGGCCTACATCTGTGGTGAGGAGACTGCCCTGTTCGCCTCCATCGAGGGCGAGCGCGGCGAGCCCAGGCAGAAGCCACCCTTCCCCACCGAGAAGGGGGTGTTTGCCAAGCCGACCTCGGTGAACAACATCGAGACCCTGGTGGCAGTCCTCGCCGTGCTCGAGATGGGGGCGGCCGAGTTCGCCGCCGTAGGAACGGAGCGCTCCACCGGTCCCAAGCTCTTCTGCATCTCGGGTGATGTGACCCGACCCGGCCTGTATGAGGTCCCGTTCGGGACCAGCCTGCGCCAACTGATGACGCTCGCCGGTGGCGTGCGTGACGGCGCCGGAGTTGGGGCGGTCTTGGTCGGCGGCGCCGCCGGGAGTTTCGTCGACGCAGGCAACCTCGACATGGAGCTGACATTCGAAGGCTCGGCCGCCGCTCAAACCGGCCTCGGCTCCGGCGCGGTGATCGTCTTCGATGACACCACAGACTTTGGCCCGGTGCTGCGCCGAATCGCCCAGTTCTTCAGGGATGAGTCCTGCGGCCAGTGCGTCCCCTGCCGGATCGGCACGGTCAGGCAGGAGGAGTCCCTGGCTCGGCTCACCGCCGACAGGCCGCTGGGTGGCATTGCCGAAGAGCGACAGCGGCTCGAAGACCTGGCCCGGGTGATGACCGACGCCTCGATTTGCGGCTTGGGTCAGACCGCCGCATCCGCGGTCCAGTCCGCATTCCGCCTTGGTCTCCCGGGGGTCGCCCGATGACGATCACGAGCGAATCGGTTTCCACGGTCTCGGCCCGGGTCGATGGCACCGAAATCGAAATCCCCGAGGGCGCCACCGTTCTCGACGCCTGTCGTCAGGCGGGTGCGGACATCCCCACCCTCTGTTACGGGCCCACGATGACCGCGGCCAACGCCTGCCGGGTCTGCGTAGTCGAGATCGAAGGCTCCCGCACGCTCGTGCCGTCCTGCTCCCGGAAGCTCGAGGACGGGATGGAGATCACGACCGGCTCAGACCGGGCCCGGCACAGCCGTCGTCTCGTGATGGAGCTGCTGGGCTCGGCGTCTGAGCTGGACCGAGCCGGAGAACGGCTCGATCGGTGGATGACCGAAGCAGGGGCTCAGCCGGAGCGCTTTGGCGCCCCGGGGCCGGAGTCGCCACGTGAAGCTCCGGCGCCGGGACACCATCACCCGGCCGATCCCAAATTCGCTGCCACGGTGGCCGAGCCGGCCAAGGTGGAGGACGACCTCTATGTGCGTGACTACGGGCGATGCATCCTCTGTTACCGATGTGTCGACGCCTGCGGAGTCGAGCACCAGAACACCTTCGCCATAGCCGTGGCAGGGCGCGGCTTCGACGCACGGATTTCCACCGAGTTCGACGTGATCTTGCCCGATTCGGCCTGCGTCTACTGCGGCAACTGCATCGCCGTCTGCCCCACGGGTGCTCTGGCCGGGAAGATCGAGTGGGACATGAGGGAGGCGGGGACCTGGGATGAATCGAGCCAGGAGGTCACACGCACCGTCTGCTCCTACTGCGGGGTGGGCTGCAACCTCGATCTCCACACCCAGGACGGTCGCATCGTGAGCGTCACCTCCCCTCACGACCACGACGTGACGCTGGGCAACCTATGCATCAAGGGTCGGTTCGGTTGGATGTACGTCAGCAGCGGCCGTGGCGTCTGAGGCGGTCAGCACCCGTTCGGTGATCCAGGTCCGGGGGGAGGCTGCGACCGTCGACGATGACCTCGTCGTCGAGGAGCCGGTTGAGTTCCGACTGGATGGGACCGCCCTCGCAGTGGTCATGCGCACCCCGGGCAACGACGCCGAGCTCGCCCTCGGCTTCGCCATCACCGAGGGAATCGTCAACGGGCCCGACGAAGTGGCCTCGGTGGTAGATCTGGGAGAAGGGCGATGGGATGTCAGGCTGGCTGAAGGGATCACCGTTGATCCGACCCGGTTCCAGCGCAACTTCTACGCCACATCCTCGTGCGGAGTCTGTGGCAAGGCCTCGATCGACGCCATTCGGGTCGCCGGCTCGGTGCCGCCTCATGGACCGGTGGTCACTCCGGATGTCCTGCTCGGATTGCCGGGCCGTCTAATCGAGCAGCAGCACGCCTTCCGCTCGACCGGTGGGATCCATGCCGCGGCCGCGTTCGAGCCGGACGGGAATCTGGTCGCGGTGCGGGAGGACGTCGGCAGGCACAACGCGGTGGACAAGCTGGTCGGCCATCTCGCCACGACCCGATGGCCGATAGACCAGCTCGGCTTGCTTGTCTCGGGCAGGGTCTCGTTCGAGATCGTGCAGAAGGCGGCGGTGGCCGGCCTCTCCCTGGTCTGCGGGGTCTCGGCAGCGTCCAGCCTCGCTCTGGACCTCGCCGAAGAATTCCAAATGACTGTGATCGGCTTTCTCCGCGACGCGGGCTTCACGATCTACACGGGCGAGGAACGGGTGCTGCTCCCCTGATGCAGTTCGGACCTAGGTCAGCCCCACTACCTCGCCCGCCTCGTCCACATCGACCTTCATGAAGCCCGGGGTCGCCCCCAACCCGGGCATCGTGCTCATCTCGCCCAGGAGCGGATAGATGAACCCGGCCCCGACCGAAGCCCTCACCTCACGAACCGTGAGCTCGTAACCATGCGGGGCGCCCTTCAACGAAGGGTCGTCGCTGATCGAGAGGTGTGTCTTGGCCATGCAGATCGGGAGATATCCGAATCCCGACCGCTCGAAGTCGGCGATCTGGGCCTCTGCGTGGTGTGTGTATTCGACGGACCCGGCGCGATAGATCTTGGTGGCAATCGTCTCGATCTTCTCCTTGATCGGGCGGTCGAGGGGATAGAGGAAGTCGAACTGAGTGGGCTCGCTGCTGGCCTCGACAACTGCCCGTGCCAGGTCGCGCGCCCCTTCACCACCGCGGGCGTGATGCTCGGTGGTGACCGCGGCGAAAGCACCGGCCTCCTGCGCCGACTGTCGCACCAGCTCGAGCTCGTGCTCACTGTCGGTGGGGAACCGGTTGATCGCCACCACGACCGGCACACCGAAGCCCGCCGCTATGTCGAGATGGGCCTTGAGATTGGCCATGCCGGCTCGAAGCAAGGGGAGGTTCTCCTCGGTGTAGGCGCTGTCCAGCGGGCGACCGGCCACCACCCTCGGGCCTCCACCGTGCGTCTTCAGGGCTCGCACCGTCGCCACCATGACGACGCAGTCCGGTCGCAGGCCGGATACCCGACACTTGATGTCGAAGAACTTCTCCATGCCCATGTCGGCCCCAAACCCGGACTCGGTCACCACATAGTCGCCGAGATGGAGCGCCATCCGGTCAGCAAGGATCGACGAATTGCCATGGGCGATGTTGGCGAAGGGGCCGGCATGCACGAAGGCGGGCTGACCCTCCAGGGTCTGCATCAGATTGGGATGAAGTGTGTCCTTCATCAGAACCGTCACGGCGCCACCCACTCCCAGGTCGTCGAGAGTGATCGGGGCGCCGTCCTTGGACAGGCCCATAACGACCCGACCGACCCTCTCCCTCAGGTTGCGCAATGACGATGGGTAGTCGGCGCCATCGGCAAGGGCGAGGATCGCCATCAGCTCGCTGGCGACCGAGATGTCGTAGGCGCTCTCGCGGGGACGACCGTCCACCGCCCCACCCAGGCCGATCACGACGTGTCGCAGCGCTCGGTCGTTGACATCCACGACCCGGCGCCAGCTGATCCGGTTGGGGTCGATGGCTAGCCGCTTCAGACCGAGTGCGTGCAGGGCATCGTCGGTGAGGCGCCCCTCGTGGTACCACCGGGCGTCGATGGCTGCAGCCACCAGGTTGTGCGCTATCGAGATGGCGTGCATGTCGCCGGTGAGATGGAGGTTGAACTCGTCCATTGGGACGACCTGGCTGTACCCGCCACCTGCCGCGCCACCTTTGATCCCGAACGTGGGGCCCATGCTCGGCTGTCGAATGCAGGCGATCGACCTGTGCCCGAGGGCACCGAGACCCTGGACCAACCCGATCGTGGTCGTTGTCTTGCCCTCGCCGAGCGGAGTTGGAGTGATGGCCGTGACGTCCACGTACTTGCCCATGGGATTTCCGGAGATCCGGCGCAGGGCATCGAGATGAATCTTGGCCTTGGTAGCGCCATAAGGAATGACCTCTTCTTCTTCGAGGCCGAGGTCCCGCGCCACGTCGCTGATCGGCTTGAGTTTGGCGGTGCGGGCGATCTCGAGGTCGCTCGCCATGTGAGGCAGCGGGTTGGACATGCCGTAGTTCTAGCGGGTTCGGGTCTATGGGGCCTGATCTGCTGATATGCCGTCGATGACAACTCCCAATTGGCCCGAAGCCATCCTGTTCGACGCCGGCGGGACTCTCATCCTCCAGGATCCGGAGGAGATGGGTCGGCGACTCGGCGCCGTGATCGACCCCACACGCGCTCACCGCGCCCACTACGAGGCCATGGCCGAATACTCAGATCTTCGACTCGCAGGTGAGGACGTCGACTGGGATTGGTGGATGGAGCGATATTTCACGATCCTGGGCGTGGTCGATCCGCACCAGGCCGCGGCAAAGACTGATCACGGTTACGGGCTGTGGAACCATGCCCTAGAGGGAGTGGGCAGCGCCATTGAGCAGCTGAGAGACTCCGGAGTGAGAGTGGCAGTGGTGTCGAATTCGGACGGCTCGGTGCGTGGATCTCTTGGAAAGGCAGGTCTGCTCGATTTGTTCGAGTTCGTCATCGACTCACATGAAGTCGGAGTGTCCAAGCCCAATTCGAAGATCTTCCATGCCGCCCTCGAT
>JARDZU010000264.1 GCA_029240695.1 Acidimicrobiia bacterium
TGGGGGTGAAACGGTTTCGACGTTGAGTGTTGAGGCGTTGGAAGCGAGCCGGGGTCTCCGGGGCCCCGTCAACAAACCGGAAAAACCAATAAGTGCCGAAGATAACTTCGCACTGGCTGCCTAATTAAGTAGCCCGTCCGCCCGACCGAATCCCGCACGGTCGGGGCCGGGCGCCGCAAAGCGGGACGCCCCCCACGGGGTTTCGGGACTGTGGGGCCAAGCCAACTCCGGATAGGCGCAGGGAAACTCGTCGTCAGAGTTCCTGTGGCCGAAAGCTCGCTGACGACTGCGCTCGGAGATGCCGGCGCCGACGGCTCGACGGACCGGGGTTCGACTCCCCGCACCTCCACCATGCCGCCTCCACCCGGAAGGCGGCATTCCCGCGCTCGTCACGTCACGTTTTCGTCGATCCAGGCGAGATAGGCGCGGCTGGTGTCATCCATCTCGATCATCAGCACCGGCGGCACGTCATACGAGTGCATCTCGTTGACGACGGACTCGATCGCCTGGAACCGATCGCGGCGGGTCTTGACCAGCATCAGCCACTCGTTGTCCTCGACGATGTTCCCCTGCCAGCGATAGATGCTGTCTATCGGGAGGATCTGAGCTCCTGCCGCCAACCCTGCCTCCACCAGCCGCCGAGCTATGTTCCCGGCCTCTTCGCGGTCACCAACCGTGATCATCACGAGGGCGTGTCGATCCATGGCCCGCGTACCGTACGTGAATGGGTCTCGCCTCTCATCTCGGCTACCGGCCCGGGGATCAGAACCTGATCCAGCGTGGGGTCGTCACCCTGGCTTCGACCCGCTTGGTGTCGGCTTTGAGCCGCAAAGTACTGCCCTCACTCGACCGGTTCGCACTCCGGATGACCGGGGGTAGATCGACTGTAACCTCCGTGACGAGCGGATTGCCCGTGCTGTGGCTGACGACACGCGGGGCCAAGTCCGGCGCCGATCGAACTGTCCCCCTGATTGGATTTCCGATAAATGACGACCTTGCGATCCTCGGGAGCCATTTCGGTTCCGAGACGACGCCGGGATGGGTGCACAATCTCGAAGGTGATCCGGACGCAAGGGTCGCATTCAGGGGGACGCAGATAGCGGTGCGCTCCCGACCAGCCGATCCTCGAGAGGTATCGGAGACTTGGGACCGGGCAGCAACCTCCTATCCCGGGTATCGGCACTACGCCGGCCGGGCATCTCATCGCTCGATCAGGGTGTTTGTCCTGGAGCCATTGGAGATTGATGAGTCGCTTCCCGGGGTAGGGTCATAATGACGGCACTTTCGAGACGAGGTGAAAAGAAGTGGCCGACAAGACCAAGCTGATGGTTTGGATCGATCAGGACCTGTGCACGGGCGACGGGATCTGCGAAGAGATCACACCGGACGTCTTCGTGGGTCGGGACGACGGCCTGTGGGTGGTCAAAGAAGAGTCGAAGCATTTCGGGCGCACCGTGGTATTCGACGGGGAGCAGGCGCCCGAGGGCGCCCGCGGTGTGGCGAGGGTTCCCGATTCACTGATCGAGGACACCATCGAGTCGGCTGAGGAATGTCCTGGCGAGTGCATCATGATCGAGCCCTACAGCGAGGACGCGGTTCATGCCTGAGATGGCCGGCGCCCGGCTTCGCCCGATCGAGCGGGTCGTGATGAGGCTGCACGACGAAGGCTGCTCTTTGGCGGATATCGGCAAGAAGGTCGGGAAGAAACCCGGCACGGTCACCCGGATTATGCGAATGACCGAGTACAAGCAGGATGGTCTGCCCGACCAGACCGCAACTGATCACACGCTGCGACCCGTGGAGCGTGTGGTGCTGAAGTTGCGCGACAAGGGCGAGACCTACAGCCAGATCGGCAACCGGCTGGCTCGCAGTGGCCGACGCATCCAGTTCATCGAGGGTCTCGCCGAGTTCAAGCAAAGCGGCTGATCGGACCGAAGGTTTGCGGTTACCGTCTCTTTCGTGAGTGCTCTGCCCTCGCGGGTCGTCATCACCGAGTCATCCTCTCGTGACGGTCTCCAATCTCTGGGCGCATTCGTGCCCACTCTGGCCAAGTCGGGCCTGATCAACGATCTGGCCGATGCCGGGCTTCGCAATTTCGACGCAGTGTCCTTCGTGAGCCCCAAGGCGGTGCCCCAGATGGCAGATGGGGCGGATGTCCTAGCCGGTGTCGATCGTCGAGAGGGGTTGAGTCTGTTCGGGCTGGTGCCGAACGCAAAGGGACTCGGTGCGGCCGTGGCGGCCGGTGTGGATGGCATTGGCGTCCTCACCGCCGCATCCGACACCTTCAACGAGCGCAACATCAACGCCACGGTCGACGAATCCATGCACCGAATTCGTTCGATCCTCCTCGATGCCCCCGAGCACTTCGTGGTGAGGGGATATATATCCACTGCAACCCATTGTCCTTACGAGGGGGAACAGGATCCCGATTGGGTGGCCCATCTTGCCGAGACACTCGTGGAGTGGGGGGTTCACGCCGTCTTCCTCGGTGAGACCACCGGCAGGGCGACACCAGCCCATGTCGAGCGTCTGCTCGATGAGGTGCTGCAACGCGTGCCGGTCGAGATGGTGGGTGTTCATTTCCATGACACCTATGGGCAAGCCGTCGCCAATACCGTGGCCGCCCTCCACAACGGCGTCGCGATGATGGATTCGTCGGCGGGTGGCCTGGGTGGGTGTCCGTACGCTCCCGGGGCGACCGGGAACGTGGCTACGGAAGACGTCCTCTATCTCCTCGACGGCCTCGGAATCGAACATGGCATCGACATCGTCGATGTAGCCCGGGTCGCTCAACGGTTCTGTGCCGACCACAATCTCACATACAACAGCGCAGCCGGTAGGGCAGTGCTGGCCTCCAGGGATGGGGAATGACCAAGTCGATCTACATAAGCGATGATCTCGCGGCGATTCGCTCACAGACCCGGGAATACGTCGAGAAGGAAATCGTGCCCCGAGCCGCCGCATGGGAGACCGGTGGTGTACCTCGCGAAGTTCTCGACGACATGGCGAAACTCGGATTCTTCGGGCTGCGCGTGCCCGAGGAGCACGGCGGAATCGGACTGGGTGCGCTCGCCTCCGTGGTCTTCGCCGAGGAGCTTGGTCGTTCGACATTTGGCGGGTTCACCATCACGGTGCTCGTCCACACCGACCTCGCCATGCCGTATCTGACCAACTTCGGGAGCGCGGAGCAGAAGGCGCGTTGGCTG
>JARDZU010000265.1 GCA_029240695.1 Acidimicrobiia bacterium
GATCTGCTCGTGCTCCTGGGCGTAGTACCCGACGCTGGCGTTGTGCCCCAGAGAGACCTCGCCCAAGTCTGAAGTCTCGACTCCGGCCAGGATGCGTAGAAGTGTCGTCTTGCCCGCGCCGTTGAGGCCGATCAGCAGCATCCGCTCGCCGCGCTCCACGGCGAACTCGACATCGACAAAGACCAGGTTGTCGCCGAAGGACTTGGCCAGACCCAGGGCAGACAGTGGCACCCGGCCCGATTTGTCCGGCTGGGGGAAGGCAACTCTGACCTTCTTCCCGCCCTTCTGGACCTCGACCAAGTCGCGTTTCATCCGATCGACCCGGGTCTCCCAGGATCGGGCAATCTTCGCCATCTTCTCAGTGGTCCCCTTGAACCGCCGGATGTTCTCTTCGAGACGCTCGATCGCCTCGTCCTGATGCTTGCGCACTCGCTCCTTCTGCAGTCGACGGCGGTCGCGTTCGACCAGGTAGTGGGAGTAGTTGCCCCGGTAAGCCTCCAACTCGCCGTGCTCCAGGGCGAGAACCGAGGTGATCGCCTCATCGAGCAGGGGCAGGTCGTGGGACACCACAAGCATCCCGCCCCGATATGTAGTGAGCCACTCGATCAGCCACGCCTTGGCGTCGAGGTCGAGGTGGTTGGTTGGCTCGTCGAGGAGCAGGACGTCGGTCTCGGCAAAGAGGATCCTGGCCAGTTCTACCCGTCGGCGCTGTCCACCGGACATAGTGACCACGGATTGGTCAAGCTCGTCATTCCCGATCCCGAGAGCGGCTGCCATGCGCTTTGCCTCTGCCTCGGCCACGAAACCGCCCTTGGTCTCGAATTCCTCGTGGAGACGGCTGAATCGGGCGATGCCTCGGTCTCGCTCCTCACCGTGGAGGTCATGGAGCCGATGTCTGGCCTCCTCGATCCGACGTTGCAGGGCACCGATTTCCCTGGCCATGAGGATTCGCTCCAGCGCGGTGGCATCGGGATGCTCCAATTCGGGCAGGGCGGCCTCCTGGGAGAAATAGCCGAGTCGGCCCGAGCGCAGGACGGTCCCTTCTGCGGGAGCGAGAGTGCCGGTGAGCGTCTTCATCAGGGTGGTCTTGCCTGCACCGTTCCTCCCTACGAGACCGATGCGGTCGCCTGATTGCACGCTCAAGGAAGCCCCTTCGAGCAAGGTGCGGGGGCCGACATCGATGCGGAGGTCGCGTGCGATCAGCATTGGCGGGAACCTGTGGATGAGACGTTAGAAGAGGGCCAGCCCATACCAGGGTGAATAAATACCATCGGCGGGCTCTCCGCCGGCGATCCTCTACTAACTTCCTGACCGATGTTGGGGCGGTTCAAGGCGTTTTTCCACTCGCCGTTCCTGCGCCGGGTGAGCTGGCACGTGAAGAGGGTGGGAGGGAAGATCGACCGGCGATTCTTCCTCTCACTGGCCCTCGGCCTCGTGGTGATCATCGGGCTGGCGGCGACGGCGATCTGGCTGGTGGAGACGGACCGCACGATCGAGATGCTGGGCCAGTCGTTCTATTGGGCAGGGGCAACCGTGCTCGGGCTGGGCGAAGGCGGTTTCGTGACAGGCCCGGCGGGTTGGATCGTCGGTTGGCTGCTCGGTCTTTTCGGGGTGGCGATCGTGGCCACCATCACCGGCGCCCTCGTCGGGTTCGTGATCGATTTCCTCTTGAAGGAGGGACAAGGGATGGGTGCATCGGGATACAAGGACCACATCGTCGTGTGCGGCTGGAATTCCACCGCACGCGATCTCATCGATGAGCTGAGCAGGGATGAGTACGGGACCAAGATCGTGCTCCTCTACGACGCCGAGCGGAGCCCTGCGGCTGAGAGCGTGTATTTCGTGAGAGGCAGCACCAGCCACGATACCGACTTGAAGCGGGCCGGGATCGAGCACGCAACCGCCGCGATCGTCTGTCCGATCGATAACTCCGATGCTGCCGACATGTCGTCGATCCTCACGGTTCTCGCCATCGAGTCGATCAACCCGGAGGTGCGAACTGTCGTCGAGGTCAACAACCCCGATCACGTCGAGCATTTCCGGAGAGCAAACGTCAACGAAATAATGGTTACCTCGAAGCTCGCAGCCCACCTGCTCGCTCGCTCGGCGATGTACCCGGGCCTGTCCCAGCTGGTGACCGACATCGTGTCAGGTGGAGAGGGGTCCGAGCTCTATCGCGTGGCCCTGCCTGCGGACTGTGACGGCATGCCGATAGACGACCTCGCCTCGAAACTCCGCTCGGAGCATCAGGCGACACTGCTGGCAGTGGTTCGCCAGGGCCTCACCTATGCCAACCCGGGCCAGGACTTCCGGGTGGCCCTGGACGACGACCTCGTCATCGTCGCCGAGTCGCTGGGAGACCTGCAGCCGCTTCGCGAGACATCGGCCGTGGCCTGAAAGGAAAGGCGGAACGTTCGGATCGGCGAAAGCACCCGTTCACCGTCCGGTCATGTCAATCCGGTACAAATGTCATTGCCAGAGACCCTCCCGGTGTCACTGGCGACAACAGATCCCTCCTCCCAGGATCATCGGGGCGACCCCAGTGTCGCCCCGATCTCGTTCGCAATAGGCTCAGTTCTCGCAGATGAGCGAGATCCCCACACGCACCCGAGTCGTCATCATCGGGGGCGGGCCGGCCGGCTCGCTTCTCGCCCATCTCCTCCACGTTCGCGGGATAGACAGCGTCATCCTCGAGCTTCGCACCCGGGATCACGTGCTGGAACGGGTGCGTGCCGGGGTCATCGAGCACGAGAGCGCCGAGATCCTGCGCGATTCGGGAGTCGGCAAGCGTATGGATGCGGAGGGCTTCGTCCACGAAGGGGTGAATCTCGCCCATGCCGGCGCGATGCTGCGTATCGATTTTCAGGGATTGACCGGCAAGCACGTGACGATCTATGGCCAGACCGAGTTGCAGAAGGATCTGTACGACGTCATCGACGCGGACGGGATTCCGCTGATCGATGAGGCGGAGGGGGTGCGGGTTGATGGCATCGACGCTGACTCCCCGATGGTCGGCATCCACCGCCACGGTCAGGAGCACGACATCGCCTGCGACTTCGTGGTCGGTTGCGACGGTGCCCACGGTGTGAGCCGGGACTTCATCCCACCCGGCGCTCGACGTTCGTACGAGCGTCAGTACCCGTTCTGCTGGGTCGGGGTCCTCTCCGAGACCCCGCCGGTCGACAACGAGCTGATATACGCCAGCCACGAGCGGGGCTTTGCC
>JARDZU010000104.1 GCA_029240695.1 Acidimicrobiia bacterium
AGGGGATCATGCGGGAGGCGCTAACCGCCGTGCTCGATCTTTGTTTCGGGGAGTTCGACCAGGTCAAGGTCGAGGCCGAGATCTTCACGACGAATTCCCGGAGCATGGCACTTGTCGAGGGTCTCGGGATGCAACTCGAGGGAACGATCCGCTCGTCTCACCTAAAGCGTGGGGAATGGGTAGACGCACACCTCTACGGGATCCTTCGCGACGAGTGGAAGGCCTTGAGATCTTCTTGATGGACCGCTGATGCGGTGATGATCCGCCATCTCTGACACTAGGACCCGGCAATCGACAAGGAGGTCCAAGGTGTTCAGAAAAATGATCGGATTGGTGACGGCGGTGGCCGCGGCGCTCCTCCTGGTGGGCGTGGCGTTCGCGTCAAGTGACGATTCCAGTGACGCCTCCAGCTCCGGCTCAATCGGCACCACGCCGAGTTCGAATGTCTCGTCCTCAACGAACGGATCGACACCCACCAGCCTCGACGACCCGACCAGTACCAGCGTCGACGACAACTCCACGACGAGTGTCAGCTTGGTGGACACATCATCTACCAGCACCACCATCGATACGACGACCAGTACGAGCGTGGACGACGACGAAATCAGTACGAGCATCGATGACCGGGGCGGTGACGACAACAGTGGTCCCGGGAATGGAGATGACGACCGGGACGGGGAGGACAACAGCGGTCCCGGCAACGGCGACGATGACAGCAACAACAGCGGCCACGGCAACAGTGGTCACGATGACGGAGACGACGACAACAGCGGTCCCGGTAGCGGCGACGATGACGACGGGAGCCGGGGCTAACCCGACGGCCCGAGCCAGACCCGAACGACCGCCCCGCCACCGGGGCGGTCGAACATTTCCATGCCGCCACCTGCCGATTCGGCGGTCCGTCGGACGATGTCGAGCCCGAGCCCGGTGGAGCCAGCCCCGCTGACACCTCGCACCGCGAGCGTCCTCGATGCGAATCCCGGCCCGTGGTCGCTCACTTCGAGCCAGGGCCGGCCACCCTCCGACCCCACTGTCACGTCGAATGGGGTTGCGGGATCGGTGTGGGAGAAGACGTTCCCGACCAGAGCATCCACCACCGCTTCCACAGCTTCTCTCGATAGAGCGACCGGGCCGTGATCATCCACATTCAGCGTCATCACCCTCCTCTGTTCCTCGGCCAGCACCGCCCAGAAAGAGCACCGTGCTGAGACCACCGAGGAGAGATCGGAGACACCGCCCTGACCCGGGGTCGCAGACCTGGTTGCCACGATCAGCTGGTCGATGGCCTGCTCGAGTCGGCCCACCTGACCCAGGACCTCCTCCCGCTCGCCGTCGTCGGTCACCTTCTCCGCTTGGAGTCTCAGGGATGTCAGCGGCGTCCGTAATCGATGGGATAGGTCAGCAGCGGCCTCTCGCTCCTCGGCAATGAGCTCTTCGAGCCGCCCGGCCAACCAGTTGAACGACTCGCCTACCTCTCGTATCTCTTCGGGATCGCTTACCTCCACCCGGGCATCCAGGTCCCCCGCACCAAGCTGCCTCGCGGCCGACGCCAAGTCGCTGATCGGCCGGACCAGGCGCTCGCCCAGCCGATCGGCCACCCATACCGCGATGGCAACGAGCAACACGCCAAGCAGCGCCAAGAGGAGCCACGCCTCGACCACGCCGTCGCTGAGCGCCTCGTCAGTGACGAAGACGTCGACAACCGCCGTCCCCGCCAGTCCGATGACGGGGAGGGCATATTCCCAACCACCTTCTACAACTCCGGAGATCGTGGCCTGTCGCTCGACGGCGATCGGTACGAGGGTGCCCTGACCGGTCATCGGCTCTCCGAGCACAGTCCCGTCCGGAAGCACGACGACGGTCCCTGGGTCGAGTGGTCCCAGAGCCGATTCGATCGCGCCGGCGTCCTCATTCAGGCTCACGGTCAGGGCCAGGAGCGCAGCCGTTGATTGCGCGGTCCGCTCCGCCTCGAGCCGGGCCCGATCACCTGCTTGTCGCCGAACCAGAAGGCCAAGTGGGATGAGAAGTGAGATGACAACGAGGGCCGTGGTAGCCAGGCTGAGAAGGGCGAGCCGTCGTCTCACCCGTTGGGATCGACCAGTTTGACCCCGACCCCATGGACGGTGCGGAGATAGCGTGGCTCCTGCGCTGTCTCGCCGAGTTTGCTGCGGAGCCAGGAGAGATGGACGTCGACCGTCCGCTCAGCTCCTCCATAGGGCTCGCGCCAGACTTCTGCCATCAAGGCACGCTTGCTGACTACCTCGCCCGCCCGCTCGGCGAGTACGCGGAGCAGATCGAATTCCTTCGGGCTGAGATCGATGGATTCTCCGGCCAGCGTCGCCTCACGCGCCGCCGCATCGATCATGAGGTCGCCGATCCGAATCTTCTCTCCGGAATCGGTGGCCGCCCCGCGTCGCAGCAGGGCACGCACTCGCGCCTCGAGTTGGGCCACGGAAAACGGCTTGACCAGGTAATCGTCGGCGCCTGAGTCGAGAGTTCGGACGACGACTTCGTCGGCGCCACGGGCCGTGATCACGATGATCGGGACCTGGCTCACGGCCCGGATCATTCGCAACAGTTCGGTGCCATCGAGGTCGGGAAGGCCGAGGTCCATGACCACCAGATCGGGCTTTCCCTTCACCGTCAATTGCAGTCCATCGAGGGCCGCTGCGGCGCTCTCGACGTCATGACCCTGGGCAGCCAGCGCGTCGGCGACAAGACGTCTGATGTCCACGTCGTCCTCGATCAGCACGATCTGCGCCATGTCGGCAGGTTATCCGCGAGTCGATTTCTGCCTATCCGCCTTGAGGAAACCTTGACCTTCCGTTGACAGGGTGACTCGGGCTTCCTGGGACAATGAGGCTGTGAGCAAATGGACTATCGCGGGTGCATGGGTACTCGTCGCCGCCCTGGCAACGACACTGACGTGGCAGATCGTCAGCGCCGCCGACGCCCAGGTCAGCGAACGACCGCCCCTTCAGGTCGCCCCTGCTTCGAGCACTTCGGAATCGACCACATCATCGGCGCCCACTTCTTCATCGAGCAGCAGCAGTAGCAGCAGCACCTCAACGACGACGAGCACGCTCCTCTCGTCCCCGACATCCCCAGGCTCTTCGTCGACTTCCGCCCCGCCGACTAGCGAGGCGGCCTGGTCCTCCCGAACGATCCAAACCGCTGGCGGCGTCGTGGTGGTCAGGTATCGATCCGAGGAGGTAGTGCTGAGCTCAGCATCGCCCGCCACGGGATTCTCAGCGAAAATCAACAAGCAGGGACCACCCGATGTGGACGTCGAGTTCGAGAGCGAATCGGCCAAGTATCGAGTAAGGGCGAGGTGGGACGGCGGAGACCTCTCAGTCGAGACCGAATCGGACCTCGACTAACAGACGAGCAAGTCGCGACCGGTCTGCTCCTCCCGGAGCCGGACCACCAGGTGCTCGATCAGCTTCCAGGCCAATTCGGGGTGAGACTTCACCAGCGGCCGGAACTCCCATTTCGATATCACGAGGGTCGTCAGGTCAGTATCAGCCAATACCGAGGCCGACCTGGGGCCGTCATCCACGAGTGCCATCTCACCGAAGAACTCACCAGGCCCAAGTGTCGCCACCGTCCTACCCCCTCGCTGGACCTTGGCCTTGCCGTCGGTGATCAAGTGGAAACCGACTCCACCGCGACCCTCGGTCATGACTTCAGCGCCTTCGGTATGAACCGTCGGTTTGGCGATGTCGAGCACCTTGTTCAAGTCTCTCTTGCTCAGATCGCTGAGAAAGGGCACCCCACCCAGCAACTCCATTTTCTCTTGCTTGGTGGCCAACGTTTCTCCTCGATGGACGGCGCCACGATGATATCCGGCCCTGGGCAAGCGCGCCGATACCTGTAACGTGCGCAAACGTGATCTGCAGCGTCTGTAACACCGAGAACCCGGCCAACAACAGATTCTGCGGTCATTGCGGAAACCCTCTCGCCATCAACTGTTCGACCTGCGGCGCATCCAACGAACCGGGAACCAATTTCTGCGGAAACTGCGGCACATCGCTGCCCGCAGCGCAAATCTCACCCACCCCGACAGTCACGGCCGAGCGCCGTCTGGTCACGGTCCTCTTCGCCGATTTGACCGGATTCACCGAGTTCTCGGAAGGCCGGGATGCCGAGGAGGTGAGGGACTTCCAGACGAGCTATTTCGATCAGAGCCGGCGGGTGATCCACCTGTTTGGCGGGATTATCGAGAAGTTCATCGGTGACGCCGTCATGGCGGTCTGGGGTGCCGAGGTAGCTACGGAGGACGATGCCGAACGCGCCATCCGGGCCGGGTTCGAGCTCATCGACATCGTGGCCAAGCTCTCCGCGGACGTCGGCGCACCCGACCTCGGCCTCAGGGTTGGGGTCCACACCGGTGAGGCCGCGGTCGGCCCCAACGACGATCGCATGGGATTCGTAACCGGCGACCTGGTGAACACCGCCTCACGCCTTCAGTCGATCGCTGAACCCGGAACCGTGCTGGTTGGTGACAGCACACAGCAAGCGGCGCACCGCTCCATCGCTTTCGAAGCGGTCGGACCGCAAAGCCTCAAGGGAAAGGCTCTTCCGGTGGCGGCCTGGCACGCCACCAGAGTCCTCTCCGAGCGGGCCGGACGTGGCAAGGCCGAGTCCCTCGAGCCCCCGTTTGTTGGGCGAGCCAATGAGTTGCGCCTGCTCAAAGATCTGCTCGACGCGGTGGGGACCGAATCGAAGGCCAGGCTCGTCTCCCTGGTGGGGGAGGCCGGAATCGGGAAGTCGCGCCTCGTGTGGGAGTTCGAGAAGTACATCGACGGCCTTGTGGACAACATCTACTGGCACGAGGGCCGCTCGCCTGCCTATGGCGAGGGTGTCACCTTCTGGGCTATCTCGGAGATGATCAAGGGACGGGCCGGAATCGCAGAAGGCGACGACGTCGAGACCGTCGCACACCGCCTCGACGAGACGCTCCAGACGTATGTCTCCGACCCCGGGGACCGAGCCTGGATGAGACCGCGATTGGCAGCGGTCCTCGGCGAGGGCGAGGCGCCGGGAGACCGCTCCGAGCTCGACGCCGCGGTACGGGCGTTCTTTGAGGCCGTGTCGGATCTTGGAACCACCGTGCTCGTGTTCGAGGACCTTCACTGGGCGGATTCGGCGTTGATCGACTTCGTGGAGGATCTGACCGACTGGTGGCGGGATCGACCGATCCTCATCGTCACAAAGGCCCGCCCCGACCTCCTAGAACTAAAGCCATCCTGGGGCGCCGGTCGCCAGGGAGTCGTCTCCATCACCCTCGGTCCAATGTCGACCGAGGACATGCTCACGTTGGTACAAGGCACCGTTCCCGGAATCCCACAGACATCTGCCGAGGCCATCGTGGAGCGCGCCGCAGGCATGCCCCTCTATGCAGTCGAGCTGCTGAGAGGCCTGCTCGCTCAAGGGCAGCTGGCCGGGGAAGCCGGGGAATATCGGGTCGTCGGCGACCTGACCCAGATGGTCATCCCGGAATCCCTCCAGGCCGTCATCGGCGCTCGCCTCGACCGGCTGGGTACTGAAGATAAGGCACTCATTCAGGATGCCGCCGTGCTCGGACAGACCTTCAACGTCACCGGTCTCGCGGTTCTAACCGGACAGGAAATAGCCGACATCGAAAGGCATCTGCAGTCGCTGAGCCGGAGAGAGCTGATCGAACCAGTACGTGACGCTCGAGCGGTCGAGCGAGGCCAGTATCGATTCCTCCAGGGCCTGATCCGCGATGTCGCCTTGAGTCGGCTCGGCCGAGAAGCCCGGCGCACCCGGCACCTCGCCGTTGCAGAGCACCTGGAGAGCCAAGACGACCCGGAGCTGGCCGGGATCGTCGCCGGACACTACCTGCAGGCCCTTGAAGCCTCGCCAGTAGGCGAGGCGAGGGACGCGATTCGGGATCGGGCTCTTCTTTCCATGGCGCAGGCGGCGTCTCGTGCTGCCGATCTGAAGTCGCATCAGCAAGTGATCTCCATCTCGGAGAGCGCATTGGAGATCGCAGATAATGACGAAACTCGTGCCGTTTTCTGGGAGATGGCGACCGATGCCTCGGGACGACTGGCTGACACAGAGGGCGCGGAACGAAATGCAACTCCGGCCATCGATTTTTATCGCAGCACGGGAGACGTCGAGTCCGTGACCCGATTGACACTGCTCCTTTCCGTCGCTCTCGTTGAGAACAACCAGCCCGAGCGAGCGCTTGAACTACTTAGCCCCTTGGTCGAAGACGACATCGGCACAGAACCGGAGCTCGTACGGGCGGCAGTGGTGTACGCCCGCGGGCTGATGCTGAGCCAGAAGCCAGGAGTGCTCGAAGCAGCGGACCGGGCGCTCGCCGCAGCCGAGAACCTCGGGTCGGTGCCTGAGACGATCGATGCCCTGATTACCAGAGGAACCGCCCTGGGGCAGGTGGGGCGGTTATCCGAGGCCAGGATCATCATCGAAGGCGCCATCGCTCTGGCCGAGGAGCACGATCTTGGCCGATCCATTTCCCGTGGTCAGAACAACCTCGCCTACGTCCTGGTCGGGCTCGACGATGCAGCGAGCCTCGCCGTGGGCGAAGAGTCCTATCGGACCGCGCAGCGTCTCGGCGATCGGTCCCTATTGCTATTCCAGGTTGGCCAGGCGGCGTTCGTCTACGCCAATATCGGGGAGTTCGAGAAGGCGGAGGAAGTCCTCGCCAATCCGCTCACCCGGGACCAGCCCCCGGCTGCTCGGGTCTACACCGCAACGGTCGAGCTGGTGATGGCCGCCTGGCGTGGAGACCTTGACGCGGTCGATCGGCTCGAGGCGGAGGCCGAAGGGCTGATCGGCCAGGTAGATGACCCGCAGCTGGGAATCAACTTCAAGACCATCGCTTTGGAGGCCGCCATCGCGCGCGGGACACTGGACGAGGCGTTCTCCCTCGCCAGCGAGATCCTCGAGGACTGCACCTGGGCCGAAGCAGCCGACACCGTCGGGGACTCCTTGTTCATTGCGGCATTGCTGGGAGATGCGTCACGATTCGCGACGTTGATCCCCTCGTACCAACGCTTTCTCCCCCGCTTCCGCGACCACCTCACCACGTGCCAGGTACTCGCCCCTGCAGTCGACGGGCCTGTCGATACCAGAGAGATCGACGCCGTGATTGCCAATAGAGCAGGTTGGGGATCGGTCGCCGATGTGGTCAGGTTCTCGATGATCGCCGCCCCATTCGCGATCCCGGAGAAGAGAATCGAGTACGTCTCGACCGCCCGTTCGATTGCCACCGAGAGGGGCTGGCACGGGATCCTCAGATTGATCGATTCACATCTGAGCTGAATCGCTCCAGGATCCAGTTGACCAGAAGGCCTCCATCGGTGCTGCTCTCAAGTGAGGCCAGGCCCTCCTCCACCGCCGTCTCGGGGATCAGAGTGCCCCGGCGGGACTCCATCAAGGCCTTCGAGTAGGCAGGCTCGAACTCGGGGTGCCCCTGGAACCCGACCATGTTCTCGCCCACGCCGATCATGGACGCCGGGCAGTGCTCGTTCCAGCCAAGGATCTCGGCGCCCGGGGGCAGTTCCTCGATCTGATCCTGGTACGAAGTGAGGACGGTGTACGAAGCGCCCAGACCCAGGTCACCTTTCACCTCCACCTCCTTGGCACCCACACCCCACCCCCGCTCGGACTTGACCACGGTGCCACCAAGCGCCTTGGCGATGAGCTGATGGCCGAAGCAGATCCCGACGAAGGGGACCTGCTCCTTCGCCACATCACGAACGAAGCCTTCGAGATCCCGGATCCATGGCTCGTCGTCGTTGACCGAGTGGCGTGATCCGGTTGTGATCCATGCGTCACACTCCCCCGGATCTGTGGGCATATCGCCCCCGATGACGTCGTAGACGACGATCTCCACCTCGGGATGGCCGGCAAACAACCTTCGAAACATGTCCGGATAGTCGCCAGAGATGTGCTCGAACTCCGAGCGGACGTGGTCGCAGACGAGGAGACCCAGACGCATTAGATCCATTTTGGCGCGGAGATCTCGACCTATGGGTCGAGATCTCCGCGCCAGAACGCCTCGATACGGTCTCGGACCTGGTCCGCGTTGCCCCAGATATCCGTATCCCAGAGGGTGAGGACCTGAAACCCCGCCTCGTTGAGACGGGTAAACCGCGTCTCATCCGAGAGTCGGTCCAGCGTTGAAGTGTGGTACCGCCGAGAGAGAACCTCGATGGTCTTGTTCGTGTCCTCGATCATGAAGTCGACCCGCCCGATCCAGTTGTCGTCGCCGGCATTCACTTGGCGGCGAAGAACTACCCCAACGTCCCTTGCGAGCCGGTCCACCCGTGCCTCGTGCCCGGATTGCGTCGCTACATAGTCACCTGGTCGATCGGCCAGAAGCTTTCGCATGACTCGGATGCCGTTCCTGCCCCGCGCGGCGAGCCTCTTCAACAGTTCGTGCATCTCATGATGGCTGACCAGACGCATCGACCAGGCGTTGTCCAACGCGCGCTCGGTTCGGGCCGGGTGTTGGGCTCCGGCGAGCAAGAAGATCGTCAGCGCCGCCGAGACCACGGGCACGCCGTTCAATTCTCTCAGGTGATCGGGCGGCAAATCCCGGTGGTAGTGGACGACCGAGAGTCGGGTCCTGCGAGTCGTTCCCTGCCACGGGATGACCGTGTGCACCGGACGTTCGATCGAATACCCCGGCAATCCCCACCACGCTGCCGCCGAACGATGCGAGAGAACAGCGCTAGCCGGAGAGTCCAGCACTCCCGCCATTGCGATCGAAGCATCCGTGATGGTGGCCCCGACCAGCCGAAGGACATCGACTGATACGCGTACGAGCAAGCCCTTCTCAATGCGGTGATGAAGTTCGTCCTCGAGGATTCCCCTCTCCCAGAGCTGGCGACGACTGATCACGCCGTGCTGCCGCTCGGCCAATTCACGCACTACCTGCTCCACTCCCACCCGACGAGCGTGCGCGCAAATCGAAGCTCGAAGCAACCCTTATCATTTTTTGGCGCACAGTCAGTCGTTGGCGATGAAGACGGACTTGTACTCGGAGTAGTGCTCGAGGGCGGCCATCCCCTGTTCCCGGCCGACCCCTGATGCCTTGACCCCTCCAAAGGGCGCCTCGATGTGGACACTGGAGGAGGAGTTGATGGAGAGCATCCCGGTTTCGATTGCGCGGGCGACGCGGATGGCACGACCGATGTCCCTCGTCCATATCGACCCGGAGAGCCCGTATCTCGAGTCATTGGCGAGCTCGATGGCCTCCTCCTCCCCGTCGAAAGCGCTGATCGCTACCACCGGGCCGAAAATCTCCTCTTGGACGATTCGCATGCTCGAGGAAGCTCCGGTGAAAACCGTTGGCGAGAGGAAGTTGCCTGCATTCCCCACCCGCTCGCCGCCGCAGACCAGTTCGGCCCCTTCGTCGACTCCAACTTGGATGTAGCCCTCGACCGATTCCCTCTGCGCGGGTGTTATCAACGGGCCCATTTCTGTCGCCTCATCGGCGGTGTCTCCCACCACCAGTGACGCGGCCCGCTGGGCAAACCGGCTCGTGAATTCCTCGTAGATCTCTTTCTCCACCAGGAGACGGCTCCGGGCACAGCAGTCCTGGCCGGCGTTGTCGTAGACCGCGGAGATCGAGGATTCGACGCAGGCCTCGAGGTCGGCATCGGCGAAAACAAGCGATGCCGACTTCCCACCCAACTCGAGGGAGACCCGCTTGATGTCCGGGGCGGCTGCCGCCATTACTCCCGCCCCGACCTCGGTCGATCCGGTGAAGGAGATCTTGCTCACGAGCGGATGCCGGACGAGGGCCTCCCCGGCCTCGGATCCCTTCCCCGTGACCACGTTGAACACCCCCGTGGGTAGCCCGGCCTCGATGGCGAGCTCGGCAAGAGCCAGGGCCGTAAGGGGTGTCACCTCGGCCGGCTTGACAACAATCGAGTTCCCCATCGCCAGAGCCGGAGCCGCCTTCCAACTCAGGATGAGCATCGGGAAGTTCCAGGGCGTGATGGCGGCACAGACACCGATCGGCTCTCGAAAAGTCATCAGGGTCCCGTCGGCGTTCCCGGGGATGGTCTGGCCGTGGAACTTGTCCACCGCCCCGGCGTAGAAGTCGAAGGTCGTGGCCACGGCACCGACCTCGCCTCGGGCGGCGGCGATCGGCTTGCCGGCATTCTCCGATTCCATCGCGGCCAGGCGCCCCTGGTCCCTTCTGATCAGATCGGCAATGCCGCGGAGCACGTCGCGGCGGTGGCGCACCGTGGCCTTGCGCCAGATCCCTTCTTCGTATCGCTCTCGAGCCACGTTGACGGCCTGATCGACATCATTCGAGGAGGCCCGGCTAAC
>JARDZU010000105.1 GCA_029240695.1 Acidimicrobiia bacterium
GTGGCCCGGCGGATCGAGGAGACCGGGTTCGAGTCGCTCTGGGTCTACGACCACTTTCACACCACTCCCGCCCCGACGCAGGAGGCCACCTACGAGGCATGGACGCTGATGGCATCACTCGCGGCCGTGACAAATACGGTCCGTCTCGGCCAGATGTGCACCTGCAACACCTACCGCCCGCCCTCCTATCTGGCCAAGGTGGCGGCCTCGATCGACGTGATCTCCGGTGGCCGTCTCGAGATGGGAATCGGTGCCGGCTGGTACGAGCACGAGCACGACGGCTACGGCTACCCATTCCTGGATCCGGCACCGCGGATCAAGATGCTGGAGGAAGGCGTCGAGATCATGAAGGCCATGTGGACCGAGGAGGTGGTCGACTACGACGGCAGGCACTATCGGCTCAAGGGAGCGATCTGTCAGCCCAAACCTGTCCAGTCGCCACACATCCCGCTGTGGGTCGCCGGCGGCGGGGAGCAGCTGACGCTACGGGTGGCGGCTCGGCACGGCCAGTACACCAACTTCGGGATCAAACCCGAGCTCTTCGTCCAGAAATCCGAGGCCCTGGCCGGGCACTGCCGAGACATGGGCCGTGACTTCGATTCGATCACGAGGTCGGCCAACTTCAACATCGTCTGCGACGAGACCGAGGCAGGTGCCCAGGAGAAGATCCGGGCCGTGGAGAGCCGGATGCAGCAGTACGTCTCGGAGGATCGCGCCGCCGAGCAGGCGAAGCTCTACAAGTACGCCTCTGGCACGCCCGACCAGGTCATCAGCTATCTCAAGGAGTGGGAGGCACTGGGGCTGGCATACGCCATCATCTATTTCCCCGACCCCGCCTACGACTTGTCGAGCCTGGAGCTGTTCGCCCGCGAGGTGATGCCCGCGTTCGCCGGCTGAGCTCACATCATCACTTGAGACCGCTGAGCCGGTCGAGGGCTTCGGTGAGTATCTCCTCGTCCTTGCAAAAGGCGAAGCGAACCAAAGAGCCTCCATCATCGGGCCGGTGATAGAAGACACTCGGCGGGATCGCCACCACCCGGGTGGTCTCGACCATGTGACGGCAGAAAGCCCTGTCGTCGTCGAAGCCGAAGCCGTCGAATCCGGCCATCATGAAATACGTCCCCTGCGGGCGGTGTACCTGGAATCCGACGGCATCGAGCCCATCGGCGAGAAGGTCCCGTTTCTTCTGATAACCCGAGCGAAGATCCTCGTAGAAACCGGCAGTGGCGCCCATCGCAACCACCGCCCCGTGTTGCACCGGGGTCGGGGTGGTGAAGGTGAGAAACTGATGTGCAGCGCGTAACCCCGCGGTCAGGGCCGGCGGGGCGATACCCCAGCCCACTTTCCATCCGGTGAGCGAGAACGTCTTCCCGATCGAGGAAAGTGTGAGGGTTCGCTCCCACATCCCCTCATATGTGGCCAGCCTGCGGTGATCGCCGTCGTAGACCATCTCCTCGTAGACCTCGTCGGTGATGGCGATGACGTCGTATTCGACACAGAGAGAGGCGATGACTGCCAGCTCCTCGTCGGTGAACACCCGACCTGTCGGGTTGTGTGGGTTGTTGACCACGATCGCCCTGGTGTTCGGGGAGAACGTCGATCGAAGCTCCTCGAGGTCGATGCCGAAGCCCGGTGGCCTCAGGGTCACGTACCTCGGTACCGCACCAGTCATCGAGACGAACACCGGATAGGCGTCGTAGAAAGGTTCGATGAGGATCACCTCGTCGCCCGGGTCGATGAGCCCGAGGAACGATGCTGCGAGGGCTTCTGTGCATCCGCAGGTGATGGTCACCTCCCCGACAGGATCGACCTGCCTACCCAGCAGCGGCCCATACCGATCGGCAATGGCCTGTCGCAGCGCCGGCACACCCTGGCTCGGCGGATATTGGTCGCTGCCGCCCTCGACCAACGAACGAGCGGCGGCATCCTTCACGAACTCCGCCCCCGCCCAGTTGGGAAAGCCCTGCCCGAGATTGATGGCGTCGTGCTCGAGGGCGAGGGCGGTCATCTCGCTGAAGATGGTGACCCCGAACGAGGCGAGACGGTCGGCGATCGACATGTACGTGAGCCTATGCGGCCTCAGGGTGTGACTCTTTGCGGTCGAAGGCCGCGGTGCTCGAGAGTGACAATCGGGATCTCCCGGTCAGTTCTCGTCTGGTAAACGGCGTAGTCGCCATAGGACGCCACCACCCTCGGCCACCACTCCTCACGTTCGGCGGACGAAGCGGTCCGTGCGGTCAGCACCACCTTCCGATCAGCGACCCGGGCAGTGACCGACGGATCGGCCAGCAGGTTGAGATACCACTCTGGATGACGATCGCGCCCTCCGTAGGAAGCGATCACCAGAAACCTGTCCCCATCCCGCAGGTAGAGGAGCGGCACGGTGTGGGGCTGACCGGTCAGCCTCCCCTGTGTGGTGAGAAGGAGCATGTCGTTGCCCGCCAGACGCCGACCGAGCACCCCGTTCGTCGCCTCGTAGAGCACGCGGTGAATTGCTGACCACCGCTTGACACCCGAATCTCTCACCGTGCTGGCCTCAGCCGGCGTCGCTGGACCTGGCCCACAAGTTGATGTCGCCCTCCACCGCGTACCGGTCGATGGCAGCCAACTCCTCGTCACTGAAACGCGTGTTGTCGACGGCGCGCAGCAGGTCTTCGACCTGAGACCAGCGGCTCGCCCCGATGAGAGCCGAGGTGACACGTTCGTCGCGTAACACCCATGCGACGGCCATCTGGGCCAGGGTCTGGCCTCGATCTCGGGCAATGTCGTTGAGCGCCCTCACCCGCGCCAGGTTGTCTTCGGACAGCATCGAGCGATCCAGCGCACCTTCTGTTGCGACCCGCGAGTCGGCCGGGACACCATCGAGATAGCGATCGGTCAGCAGCCCCTGGGCCAACGGAGAGAACGCGATGCAGCCGATCCCAAGCTCGCCGAGCACATCGAGGAGCCCATCCTCGACCCATCGATTGAGCATTGAATAGGAGGGCTGATGGATGATGAACGGCGTCCCGAGTCGGGCGAGGATGGCGTGAGCCTCCCGCGTCATCTCCGGGCTATACGAAGAGATCCCAGCGTAGAGGGCCTTCCCGGCGCGGACCGCGGTGTCGAGTGAGCCCAGGGTCTCCTCGAGCGGGGTGTCCGGGTCGAAACGATGGGAGTAGAAGATGTCGACGTATTCGAGTCCCATCCGCGCCAGGCTCTGGTCCAAGCTGGCCAACAGGTACTTCCGTGAGCCCCATTCGCCATAGGGCCCCTCCCACATGTCGTATCCCGCCTTGGTGGAGATGATCAGCTCATCGCGGTATGGCGCCAGGTCCGACGCAAGAAGCGTCCCGAAGTTCCGCTCCGCCGATCCGGGTGGTGGCCCGTAGTTGTTGGCCAGGTCGAAATGCGTGATCCCCTGGTCGAACGAGTTCAGGATCATGCGCCGACTCTCCTCGGTCAGCGAGTCACCTCCGAAGTTGTGCCAAAGCCCCAGAGACACCCGGGGCAGGTCGAGACCACTCCGCCCCGACCGGGCATAGGGCATACGGCTGTAACGGTCCGGGTCTGGATTGTGCAACGGATTCACCTCCTGGTCAGACGGATTCCAATTGTGACTCGTCCCTCCGGCGATGTCGCGATGTCGACCCCGACGATGGCTCCCACCTGAAGAACCGGATCGCCAGGAGGCCGGCCACCACCCCCCAGAGGGCGAGATAGCCGATCTGGGGCCAGTGGAACTGAGGCCCGGTCAGGGTCGGGTCGAAGGCATCTCGGAAGGCCTCGGCGAAGGCCTTGAGCGGGAAGAAGTCGCCGGCGATCTCCATCCACCGCGGTGGGTTCTCGATTGGGAAGAAGATGTTCGAGATGAACGCGACCGGGAGGAGAGTGGCGTTGGTAATCGCGGGGGTGGCATCGCCATTGGGCGAGATCGCCGCTACCAGCATCCCGAGGGCAGCAAAACAGCTGACACCGACTACGAACGTGAGCAGGGCGGCGGGCAGGGTGCGGGCGATGATCTGGACTCCGTAGAAGACCACTCCGGCCGCCATCATCAAGGCCATGGCGAGAAATGCGAGGTAGACCGAGGAGGCCACGCGGCCTGCGATGTAGGCCCACGGCGGGATCGGGGTGCCCCGGATCCGCTTGAGTATCCCGTTGTCGCGGGCAATGGCAGTGCCGATGGCGAGATTGGTGTACGTGGCCGAGACGGCAGCGAACACGGCGAGGCCGGGGGTGAAGTACTGGGCCGTGGTGATCCCCAAACCTTCGATCTCGTCGTTGCCGAAGATGGCGGTGAACAGCACGAGCAACATCAACGGGAAGACGATGGTGAAGAATGCTGCGATCGGCGTCCGCCAGAACACCTTGTTCTGGTAGCCGAACTGCCGCCAGACCAAAGACGATACCGAGGGCCTGCGTAGGGCTTCAGTGCTCATCGGTCAGCTCGAGATAGACATCCTCCAAAGATGGCCGGGCAACCTGGAGCTGTTCCAGCTCCACGTCCTTGTCGATCGCCCAGGTGGTGAGCTCATGGAGCGCCCGGGTGGCCGACTCGGCGCTGACTTCGACCATGTCGCCGTCCACCGTGCTCGCGGTGATGGGAAGGTCCTCGAAGCTGACACCTTCAGGAAGCGCGAATCGGATCATGCTCTTGCCGTCCGCCCGCCCGCCGAGCGTCTCCGGTGTGCCCTCGGCCACGATCTTGCCGCCATCGATGATGGCGATCCGATCCGCAAGATGCTGTGCCTCATCCATGTAGTGGGTCGTGAGCAGGATCGTCTTGCCAAGGTCAGCCAGGTTCTCGAGGATCCCCCAGGCCTGTCTGCGCGCCGAGGGGTCGAATCCGGTGGTGGGCTCGTCCAGGAAGAGAAGGTCGGGATCGCCGACCAGCCCGAGGGCCAGCTCGAGTCTTCGCTGCTGGCCACCCGACAGGGTCTTGATCCTGGCATCGGCTTTTTCGGTGAGCCCGACCAGGTCGATCAAATGATCGGCGTCGAGCCGTCTGGGATACATGCCCCCGTAAATGGACAACGCCTCACGCACGGAGAGCTCCCGTTCGACGGCGCCCTCCTGGAGCACGATCCCGATTCGCTCCCGGTAGGCGCGGCCGCCTGTGGAAGGGTCGAATCCGAGTACGCCGATGCTGCCACCATCCGCCGAGCGATGACCCTCGAGGATCTCTACGGTGGTGGTCTTGCCGGCCCCATTGGGTCCGAGCAGCGCAAATACCTCGCCGGTCTCGACTGTGATGTCGACTCCGTCGACGGCCACGACGTCGCCATAGGACTTCCTGAGGCCAGTGACCTCGATTGCCGCCATTTCCGGGATCCTAGGATGCCGCCATGACACCAGCGACCGGTGCAACCGGGCCAGTGATTGTGGGAATCGACGGGTCCGAGCCGGGCTTCAGGGCATTGCGACATGCGCTTCGGGAGGCGGAATGGCGAGATGTCTCACTCCACGCGGTCCACGTGCTCGATGTCAGCCCCGCTGTTCTCCACCTCGAGGGAGATCGAACGGTCAACACCCGCGAGCTCGCCGAGAGCGACAGGGCCCGGATCTGGGAGCTGGCCGAGCCCATCCTCGAAGACACCAAAGCGGAGGTGGTCCGCGTCGAGCGGGACGGCAACCCGGGGAAGACGCTCATCGCCTATTGCGACGAGGCCGCCGCGTCGCTGCTGGTGGTGGGACCGCGGGGTCGGGGAAGAGTGGGCCGATGGCTGCTCGGGTCGACCGCCGACCAGGCGGTGAAGACTGCGACATGCGATGTGCTCGTGGTCAAGCCTGATGCCGACGTTTAGGCCTAGCCACTTGAGTTGTGGAGCGAGCTGGTCGATCCTCTAGCCGTGCATGCACTGTTGTTGGCGGTGTTCATGGCTGTGCTTCCTCCTGGTGGTTCGTTCGTCGATGACGACGGGAACGTCCACGAGGGGGGTATCGAGGCGATCGCCGCCGAAGGCATCACCCGTGGCTGCAACCCACCGGCCAACGACCGTTACTGTCCGGAAAAGACAGTCACCCGGGGCCAGATGGCGGTGTTCCTGGCCCGCGCCCTCGATCTCGGCCCCACCTCCGACGACTATTTCATCGACGATGAAACCAGCTTGTTCGAAGCCGGGATCAACCGTCTCGCCGCCGCAGGGATAACCCAGGGCTGCAACCCGCCGGCCAGCAACCGGTTCTGTCCCGAGGGGGAAATGACCCGTGGCCAGATGGCAGCCATGCTGGCCAGAGCCTTCGACTATCCGGTGTCACACCACAACCGGTTCAACGACGACGACGGTCACATCTTCGAACAGGCCATCCAGAAGATCGCCGCTGCTGGAGTGACCGTCGGCTGCAATCCACCAGCCAACAACCGGTTCTGTCCCGACGACCCGATCAGACGAGACCAGATGGCCACCCTCCTCACCCGAGCCAACCACCTCACCCCCAACCGACCACCCGGGCGATGCCCCACTCTCCCGGCGGACGACATTTGGAACACCCCGATCGATCATCTACCGGTGCACACCCGCTCGGCTCAGTACGTGTCGTCGATCGGGCTCTCGGCCTATCTCCACCCTGACTTTGGATCGGGCGTCTGGCCGCCCGGGTCCAACAGCCCCATCGGGATCCCCTACGTCGAAGTGCCGGCCGGCACACCTACGGTGACTGTCACCTATACCGCCTATGGGAGCGAGTCGGACTCGGGCCCATTCCCGATTCCCGCCGGCGCTCCGATCGAGGGAGGGCCCGATTCGTCGGGCGATCGTCACGTCATCGTCGTCGACCGATATCGATGCGAGCTCTTCGAGCTATTCGATGCCCATCCGGGACCAGGTTCATCCTGGCGGGCAGCATCTGGAGCCAGGTATCAGCTCGATTCGTCTCGACTTCGCCCGGATGGTTGGACTTCGGCCGACGCCGCCGGCCTGCCGATCTTTCCGGGTCTGGTTCGATACGACGAAGTCGCCTCCGGGCACATCGATCACGCCATCAGGTTCACGGCGCCGCAAACGCGATCGGCGCACGTTTGGCCAGCCCGCCACGACGCCTCGAGTTCGTCCAACCTGGACCTGCCGGCGATGGGACAGAGGTTTCGCCTCGCGGCCCAGTTCGACATCTCGCGATTCTCACCGCAGGTGCAGGTGATCCTGCTTGCCTTCAAGGAGTACGGGATCATCCTCGCCGACAATGGCTCCCCGTGGTACATCTCCGGTAGCCCGGACCCCAGGTGGGACAACGATCTGTTGCGTGAGTTGAAGGAGATCCCCGGGTCCGCATTCGAGGCTGTCGATGTCTCGTCGTTGATGATCGATCCCGGCTCCGGGCAGGCGCGTCAGCCCTGAGCGGGCCCGTCCGGGTATCTCAGCGACTCAGGGCGCGCCAGACCCCGACCAAGGCCAGAAGCAGCGTCACTCCGATCTTGGTGAAATCGATCACCGGCGTCACCTCGACTCTGCTGGGTGTGACCCTGATCATCGCCACTGGACGCCCCTGGGAGAAGCCTCCGCCACCTCCACCCTCTCCAGTGCCAATCTCGTCTTCGCCGCTCTGTCCCTGGCCAGCGCCGAACCCGAAGCCACCGGCCCGCTCCCATGCCACCGCGGTGACGATGAGGTCGTCGCCGTGTTTGATCGGCTCGGAGAACAACGCACTCGGGGACGCTTCGCCGAAGAGCCCGGTGAGGGCGTCGCCGATCTGCGAGGCGATCGCCTCCGAAGTCGTCTGATCGTCATTTGCCATCGAGCCACCTCCAGATTCCGGCCAACAAGAGCATCACGACAGCAGCCAGCCTGACCTCCATCACGTGATCCCGGATCGGGATCACCACACCGCTGTCCGGGAGCCTGACGAGGACGGGTCGGTGATATGTGAAGCCCCCGCCGCCAAACGAGGTCGTCCAGTAGAAACCACTGTCAGCAAACGTCAAAGAGACACCATTGGCGCCATCGACCGTCTGCTCTGATCGGGCATGTCTGAATCGCAACATGCCACCACCCTACAAACCCGGCGTCATAGCCCGGTCAGCATCTGGTCAACCGGCGCGAAGTCGTCGGTCAAGGGACGGGCGTCGTCGATGAACCGGGCCAACTCGTCACCGGTCAGCCCGACCTCCACCCCGCCTCTGGAGGAGAGGGCCGATCGCACCCTATCTATGTCGATCGGGTCGTCCGACCCAACGAGGACGTAATTGCCACCTCGGTCCCCCGTGAAGTAGCCCTCCGGGGCGAACACCGCCACGTGGTCGAACACCTCCTTCAGCGTTGCAGCCTCGGCCCGGGCGAAACGCGCCTCGGGCCGGTCGATCACATTGACCGTGTAGAACCCTCCCGGCGCCAGCGAGTCACCGATCATCTCGACGAACTCCACCGTGGTGAGATGCCAAGGCACGGTGAGGCCGGTGAACGCGTCACCGACTACGACATCGACCGAGCCTGGGGCAACTTCTGTAATCGATCTCCGCGCGTCATCGACGATCACCTCGGCCTCGTCCTCAAACCCGAGATGACGTCGGCCGATATCGACCAGCGAGGCATCGATCTCGAGGACCCGGTGTTCGGTGCCCGGTCGTGTGGCAGCCAGATACCCGGGCAAGGTGAATCCCCCTCCACCAATGGAGACGACATCGAGAGGGCCCGAGGGCATCTCGACATCGATCAGGTCGGCCATCACCCGGATGTAGCGAAACTCGAGGTGGGTCGGGTCCTCGAGGTCGACGTAGCTGTTGTGGCCACGGTCCAGGATGAGCAACCTCCCCGACGGGCGGGCGGTGTCGGCGACAACTTCGGCGCAGTGGTAGGAGGTCTCGTATTGGCACGGGCCATCCCACACGAGGGCCACGCCGCTCAGAAGGAGCAGCGCGGCGACGGGGGCGGTGACAGTCCAGGCGCTCCGAGCGACCCAAACGGCCACCCCGAGCGCGACCAGCACAACGCCCACGACAATCACGATCGGCCGCGTGGGGAAGGCGGCGATCAGTATGAACCCTGTGACGAAGGTGCCGAATATGGCGCCAGCCGTCCCGATCGCGGAGTATGTTCCGACGACCGCACCGGTCTCGGTCAGCGAGGCGAGCCTTATCTTGACCACGATCGGTGGGATCGCAGACAGAACCGCGGCGGGCGCGAAGAACCCGATCAGGCTGAGGCCGACGGTCGAAACCGGCCCGGTCGGAGCGGCAGGGCCAACCAGGTCCACGAGCAATGGTGACGCCACTGCCGTCAACCCGCCGGCTACCAGGAGAGGGCCGATGAGGCGACGGGGGTCTCCCCGGTCCGCCGCCCGCCCGCCAGCCCACGCTCCCACCGAGATCCCGGCGAGGATCACGCCGATGATGCCTGTGAACACCTCGAGGCTGACCCCCAGGTAGGGCGCAAGCAGTCGCCCGGCCAGGATCTCGAGGATGAGGACCGCGGCGGATGTGATGAAGACGAGCGACCGGGCGAGGAGCTGTGGCAACCGCCGGAGTATGCCCTACTCGGTCAACGAGCAGCGAAGGCAGGGTTGAACCTTCGCGGGCTTTTCCAATGCCGCCGTCGAGCCGAGATCGCTGTAGGTGAGACGGTAACTCCAGGAGGATTCGCCGCCCCAGGTGGCATGGATCTCGCCGATGGTGCCTTCGGGGCGCAAGCTGATGCTGATGTCGATCAACGAGGCGGGGTCGGCGGCGTCATCATGGGCGACATTCCCGAAGGGCAGGTTGACACCGTATCGGGCGGCGTACGATGCCGCCGATGCTGAGGTGGCGTCGCGTCGGGGTTTTGTTGCTTCTCGCTGCGTGCACGTCGGATGCCGGGTCCGGGACCACGACGACGACCCAATCGACTACCACGACGACTACGCCCGCCCCGACGGCCAAGATTGCACGACCCGCTACCGATCAACTCCTCGAAGACCTCGACGCGAGCCTTTGCCCTGACTCAGTGTTCACCTGTGTGACGCTGGACATGCCGATGAATCACTTCGATGCCGCCGACGAGCGGACCATTCCCGTGACATTTGCCGTGCTCCCTGCCACCGGGGAAAGACTCGGAGCTTTCGTAACCGCCACCGGTGGTCCGGGCAGCTCCGGGATCGCCGTGGCCGACTCGTACACCGACGCTCTTGACCCGACGATTCCCGCGTCGTATGACATCGTCTTCTTCGATCAGCGGGGAGTAGCCATGTCTGGTGGGCTCAGCTGCCCCCAGGCGGCCGCCGTCTACTACCGGGTCGATGCCACCACGGCTCTCGGCTTCGACCAGGAGGAGCTCACATCGGCCGCCTCCACGTTCTCCGACGATTGTGTTGCAGAGATGGGCGATCCGGAG
>JARDZU010000001.1 GCA_029240695.1 Acidimicrobiia bacterium
AAATGTGTCGACATGGATGGAGAACGGCTCAGCCTGGCCGATGGCGTACGAGAGCTGTATCTCTGCCTTCCGGGCGAGGCCGGAGGCGACGATGTTCTTCGCCGCCCAGCGAGCTCCGTAGGCGGCCGAGCGATCGACCTTGGTGGCGTCCTTCCCGGAGAAGGCGCCTCCCCCGTGACGGGCGTACCCCCCATATGTGTCGACGATGATCTTGCGGCCGGTGAGACCGGTGTCCGCCACCGGGCCACCCACCTCGAATCGCCCTGACGGATTGAAGATGAATCCGATGTGCGGGTCGAGCATGTCCTCGGGGATCACCGCGGCCACTACCGCGTCGAAGACTTCCTGGCGCATCTCTCCCTGGTCCTTGTCCTTGGCATGGTGAGCGGAGATGAGGACCTTTTCCACGGCCACGGGGCGGTCACCCTCGTATCGGACCATCACCTGGGTCTTGCCATCGGGGCGGAGATACTCCAGCTTGCCCGTCTTGCGCACCTCGGTGAGACGCTCGGCCATCCGGTGAGCCAGCTGAATGGGCAAGGGCATCAACTCGGCGGTCTCATCGACGGCAAATCCGAACATGAGCCCCTGGTCACCGGCGCCGAGCTCGCGATCTACACCATCGGAGATGTCCGGGCTCTGCTGCTGGACACGGTCCTGGATCTCCAGTTGCCCGGCGGCAAAGCCAGGGTCGAAGCCGTCGTAGCCGATCCGCATGACGGTGTCATCGACGATGGCAGCGACATCTGGCTCAGCTCCCTTGCTGATCTCGCCGCCGACAACGGCCAGCCGGGTGGTGACGAAGACCTCGCACGCCACCCGCGCCATCTTGTCGTTGGCAAGGGCAGCGTCGAGAACCGAGTCCGAGATGGCGTCGGCCACCTTGTCCGGATGGCCTTCTGTGACCGACTCTGAGGTGAAATACCAGCTTCTCATGCCGGGGCGAGATTAACCCTGTTCCCCAATGGCGGCGGCCACCCGGTCGAGGAGCCGCTCGGCCACTTCGGATTTGGCGAGGAGGGGCAGCTCTTCGGTATCACCTGACCGGTCGATGAGGACGACACGGTTGGTGTCGGTCCCGAAGCCCGACCCAGGCTCGGTCACGTCGTTGTAGACCAAGAGATCGACATCCTTCTTGCGAGCTTTTTCGACTGCCCGCTCCACTCCACCCGTTTCGGCGGCGAACCCGACAGTGAACGGCCGGGGATGACGCTGCACGACCGATGCCAGGATGTCCGGAGTCTCCGTGAGCTCGATGGAAGGAAGGCCGTCGGCCCTGGGGATCTTGGATTCCGCGGCAGATTTCGGCCTGAAGTCAGCGACCGCCGCCGCCATGATGGCGACGTGTGGCTCCACTCCGGCGACTGCCGCGAGCATCTCCTCGGCGGTCTCTACCCGGATCAGCTTTGCCGCCGGATGGGTTGGCAGGTCAGCGGTGGTAACCAAGGTCACGTCGTACCCGCGACGAATCGCGGCGTCCGCGATCGCGTGACCCATCTTCCCGGACGAGCGGTTGCCCAGGTAGCGCACCGGGTCTACCGGCTCACGGGTCCCTCCCGCCGTCACCAGGACCTTCTGACCTTTGCCCTCACCGCCCAGGATGTCGCCGGCGGCGACAACGATCTCCTCGGGCTCAGCGACGCGGCCCATCCCGGAGTCCCCTCCGGCGAGGGCGCCGATCTCGGGACCGATGATGTGGTAACCGAAGCCGCGCAGGGTCTCCAGATTGCGTTCGGTCGCAGGGTGCTCCCACATCTCGGTGTGCATCGCCGGCGCCAGCAACACAGGGACAGTCGTGGCGATGATCGTGGCGCTGACGAGGTCCTCGGAGATGCCATTGGCTACTCGGCCGATTGTGGCTCCGGTGGCCGGGGCAACGATCACGAGATCCGCCCAACGGGCCAATTCAGTGTGAGGCGAGACCAGGTCGGCGGCAAAGAGTGCCGTGAAAGGGTGCTCGCCGGTTATGGCGGCAAAAGTCTGGGCGCCGACGAACTCGAGAGCCGACTCGGTCATCTCGACCCGCACCGTGGCGCCGGCCTCGACGAGACGCCGAGCGAGGTAGGCGGACTTGTAAGCGGCTACGCCGCCGGTGACACACAGAAGGACGCGGCGGCCCTGCAGCATCACTCTTCTACGGTGTCGACCGAGACCTTGCCTTCCGCGATCTCCTCCATGGCGATCGTCAACGGCTTGCGGGACAACGAGTGGACCTGGGGCGGGACGAACTCACCGTACCCGACTCCGAGCTGGTGGAAATAGCCGTTGATTTGGCGGGCCCGGCGGGCCGAGACGACGACCGTCGCAAAACGGTTGCCGATCTGGTCGATGACCTGTTCGATCTTCATGGGATCCTTTACGGGAAGGGGGATGGGGACAGAGTACCCGATCAGCGGGTGGTAATCAGCCCTTCCAACTCCGATATGGCCTGATCGAGGTTGTCGTTGACGATGATGTGGTCGAAGAGATCGGGTGCTTCGGCCATCTCTGATTTTGCGATCTCGAGCCGATCCTCGATGTCCTCGTCGGAGGTGTCGCCCCGGCGGCGCAATCTCTTTTCCAACTCCTCGAGGCTTGGCGGAGCTATGAAATACATGATCGCTTCGGGTTTGCGTTCCCGCACCTGGCGGGCACCCTGGATCTCGATCTCGAGGAGGATGTCGCGTTGGTCCGCCAAGGTCTCCTCGATCAGAGCCTGAGGCGTGCCGTAGTAGCGATTGTTGTAGATGGCCCACTCGAGAAGCTCGTCGTTCTCGATCATCTTCTCGAAATCTCGTCGCGAGATGAAGTTGTAATGGACACCGTGCCGCTCGCCGGGGCGCGGCAGTCTGGTGGTGGCTGAAACGGAGAACTCGATACCGAGACGCTCGATGAGCTCACGAACGATGCTCGACTTCCCCGAGCCCGATGGCCCGGAAACGACGAGAAGCCGGGCGGCGGCGGCCACTTCAGGAGAACTCGGCTAGGAGAGCCTCTTTCTGCTTGTCTCCCAGACCCCTGATCCTGCGATTTTCGGCGATACCCACCGATTCCATGAGACGCTTCGCCTTGATCTTTCCGGTGCCGGGCATCGCTGCGAGGACCCGCTCCACCTTGAGGCCGGCAAGGAGCTCATCACTGTCGGCCTTCTCGAACAGCTCGGAGAGGCGAAGGGACCCCGTCTTCAACAACTCCTTGGCCTCGGCGCGCACTCGTCTCGCCTCCGCTGCCTTGGCCAGAGCTGCTGCTCTCTGTTCATCGGTCAATTGGGGTGGTTGCGCCATGTCCTCATCTCGTTCGACGAACCGTGACCCTAGCCAGCGTGGCTTGCGCCGGTCGTCGAAACCGCAGCCGCGATCTCCTGCGATATCGACACGGCGGCCGCCGCCGGATCGGACGCCGCAATGATCGGGCGGCCCACAACCAACAGGTCGGCTCCCGCCTCTATCGCGTCCCCTGGCGTGGCCACTCTCTTCTGATCGGCGCTGTCTGACCCGGCCGGTCTGATGCCGGGCGTGGCGACGATGAGATCGAGATCGAGCACCTTTACCGAGGCCGCCTCAGGCACGGCGCACACCACCCCTTCGGCACCGGCCGCGGCGGCGAGCCGGGCCATAGCCGTGACGTGTGCAGCAGGGCCCTGGCTGAATCCGACTGCTTCCAGTCTCGCCTCGTCTAGAGAGGTGAGGACGGTGACAGCCAGGATCCCGGCGTCGCCTTCAGAGCTTGTGGTGAGTGCGTCCACAGCCGTCCGGATCATCTCCTCGCCTCCCGAGGCGTGGACGGTCACCCAGCGTGCCCCGAGAGAGCCCAGCCGCCTGGCTGCTCCAGCCACCGTGTTCGGGATGTCATGGAGTTTCGCGTCGACGAAGACCGGAGCACCAAGGGCGGCAATCCGTGACACGATGCCGGGGCCCTCCCCCATGAGCAGCTCGAGCCCGACCTTGAAGCCGTCGACATGCGGATGAATGGCCCCGGCGATGCGGAGCGCCTCCTCTCCCGTGGGCACGTCGAGGGCGACTACGAGGAGACTCACCAGGGCACCACTCCCCCAATGAGGTCCGGCACCGTGACGTCACGCCGCTCTAGATCGCGACTCAGCTCACGCTCGATGCGCTTTCCGGCGCGTGGCTCGGCGAGATGTGCGGTGCCGATCGCGACCGCCGATGCACCTGCGAGGAGATACTCGACGACGTCCCTGCCGGTCATGACACCTCCGCACCCGACAATGGGGGCTCCGGGCAGGGCCTGAGACACTTCGTACACACTGCGAAGGGAGATGGCCTTCAGACCGGGACCGCTGTAGCCGCCGACTCCGCCACTGAGCAGTGGGCGGCCCGTGACGGGGTCGATGCCGAACCCGAGAATCGTGTTGGTCAGGGTGAGGAAGGTGGCGCCGGCCGCCAGGCAGGCGGCGGCGACCGCCACGATGTCATCGGTGTTGGGTGAGAGCTTGGCGCCCACTGGCACCTCGGATGTCGCGGCCACCGCCGTGACCACCTCGGCCGACCTCGGCGCATCGAGCGAGAACATGCGCCCATCTTCGAGATTTGGGCAAGAGAGGTTGATCTCGATGACGGGCACACCGGCCGAGACGAGCCCTTTGGCCACCATGGCAAACTCGTCTGGTGTCTCCCCGACCGCAGACCCCCACACCGGCACCCCCAGACCGGCAAGTAGCGGTGCCATGGTCTCGACCCAGGCCTCGATGCCCGGGTTCTGGATGCCGATCCCGTTGAGCATCCCGGGGCCGGCCGGGGCGAGACGTGGGGCCGGCCGGCCTGACCACTCCACCGGGGCGACCGACTTGGCTACTGCGGCCCCGTAGGGCGAGACATCGGCCACCTCTGCCCACTCCCAGACAGACCCGACAGTGCCCGAGGCGGCGATGAGCGGGCTTCGCAGCTCGATCGGGCCCAGGCGCGTCGTCAGACGGTCTGATGCCATTCCTGGAGGCTCCTCGGCCGCTGGATGGCGCCTGGCCCGGCGCGGAGGCTGCGGGCCACCGCCAGCCCACCCTGGATCGTGGTCACACAGGGAATGGAGTGGGTACGGGCGGCGATCCGGATCGTCCTGCCGTCGGATCGCGCCTTGCCGCCGCGAGGTGTGTTGATGACGAGTTGCACCTCGCCGTCCTCGAGACGTTGCCCGATGTCCCTCGGCCCCTCCCCCACCTTGTGGACCGGCTCGGCGTCGATTGCGTGGTGCTTCAGGTACCGGGCGGTGCCGTGGGTCGCGACCAGGTCGAACCCAAGCATGGTGAAAGCCTGGGCCACGGCCAGCCCCATCGCCTTGTCCCTGTCGGCGAAAGATAGAAACACCCGCCCGCGTGTCGGCAGGATGTGACCGGCCGCGAGCAAGGCCTTTGCAAAGGCAACTCCGACGTCGGGGCCGATCCCCATCACCTCGCCGGTGGCCCGCATCTCCGGGCCGAGCACCGAGTCCTCCTCGGGGAATCGATCCCAGGGGAGGACAGCGTTCTTCACTGCGACGAAGTCGGGGCGTTTGGTCGAGATCGGCACGACACCCTCGCGACGTAGCTCTTCGAGGGAGGTGCCCATCATCACCCTGGCTGCGATCCGGGCGAGAGGCACCGCAGTCGCTTTGCTGATGAACGGGACCGTTCTGCTCCCCCGGGGGTTGGCCTCGAGGACGTAGACGTCGTCTCCCTTGACCGCGAACTGCAGATTGATCAAGCCACGCACCCCGAGCGCGGCGGCCAGCTCTGATGTCGCCCTGAGGATCTCTTTGTGGGCCTCGTCCGAGATCGTGGGCGGCGGGGTGACGCAGTCGGAATCACCGGAATGGACACCAGCCTCCTCGACATGCTCCATGACACCGCCGAGGAGCAGCTCCGAGCCGTCATAGACCGCGTCGACGTCGATCTCCACCGCCGCCTCGAGGAATCGGTCGATGAGGATTGGTGCCCCGATCAGCTCCGGGTCAGCCTCGCCGTACATCTCCCGCACGTAGTCGGCCAGCTCTTCGACGCTGTACACCACCCGCATCTTCCGGCCACCGAGGACGAAGGACGGCCTGACCATGACCGGCAGACCCACCTGGTCGACGACGTCTTCTGCTTCACGCGCCGATGAGGCCGAGCCGGCGGGCGGCTGCCGGAGACCCAGGCTCTTGCATAGCTCCGCGAACTGCTCACGATCCTCCGCCAACTCGATCGACGCCGGGGAGGTGCCGGCGATTGGCACTCCGGCATCATGCAACGCTCTAGCCAGGTTGAGCGGAGTCTGTCCCCCGAGCTGGACCACGACGGCCTCGGGACGCTCTGCCTCGATCACGGACAACACGTCCTCGACGGTCAGTGGCTCGAAATACAGGCGATTCGATGTGTCGTAGTCCGTCGAAACCGTCTCGGGGTTGCAGTTGACCATCACGGTCTCGTATCCCGCGTCGCGCAGGGCGAATGCAGCGTGCACACAGCAGTAGTCGAATTCGATGCCCTGGCCGATCCGGTTGGGGCCGGAGCCGAGTACCACAACCCGGGGCCGTTCGGCCGGGGGCACCTCAGATTCCTCCTCGAAGGTCCCGTACATGTACGGGGTGTGGGCTTCGAACTCGGCGGCGCAGGTGTCCACGGTCTTGTAGGTGCGATTGATCCCGAAACGGGCGCGGGCCTCCCGTACGTCGATTTCGGTCTCGCCCCAGATATGGGCAAGCTGGCGATCGGAGAAGCCGTACCTCTTCGCCTCTTGCAGCAGGTCTCGATTCCCGGAGCCGGCTGCTTCGATCTCCAATCGCACTTCGACGATCTCGGCCATCTGGTCGACGAACCACGGGTCGATGGTGCTGAGCCGCGAGACCTCGGCGACCCCCCATCCTCTTCTCAACGCCTCCCCGACGGCAAACACTCGATTCGGCGTGGGATGTGCAATGCCATGGCTCAGCTCGTCGTCGTCCATGTCGCGCAGGGTGTGCTCCCCGGGATCGGCGTTGAGCCCGTCACGCCCGTTCTCCATGCTCCGGAGCGCCTTCTGGAGCGCCTCGGGGAAGGTTCTGCCTATCGACATCGCCTCGCCCACGCTCCGCATCGACGTGCCGAGCCGGTTCGAGGCCGAAGGGAACTTGGAGAAGTCGAAGCGCGGCACCTTGACCACGACATAGTCAAGCGCCGGCTCGAAAGAGGCAGGCGTGGCCCCCGTGATGTCGTTGGCGATCTCATCCAGTGTGTAGCCCACGGCGAGGAGGGCAGCGATCTTGGCGATGGGGAATCCGGTCGCCTTGCTGGCCAATGCAGACGACCGGCTCACTCTCGGGTTCATCTCGATCACGAGACGGCGTCCGGTGGCGGGGTCGACGGCGAACTGGACATTGGAGCCGCCGGTCTCGACGCCGATGGCCCGGAGCACCGCAATCCCATCGTCCCGCATCTCCTGGTACTCGCGGTCGGAAAGGGTCTGGATCGGTGCCACTGTGATCGAGTCCCCTGTGTGCACCCCCATCGGGTCGAGGTTCTCAATCGAGCAAACGATCACCGCGTTGTCCTTGTGGTCACGCATGACCTCGAGCTCGAACTCCTTCCAGCCCTCCACCGATTCCTCGACGAGAATCTCCGACACCGGAGAAGTGGCCAAACCGTGGCGAGCCACATCGATGAATTCCTCGTCGTCGGCGGCAATTCCCGTGCCCCCTCCGCCGAGGATGAAGGAGGGGCGGACCATGACCGGGAATCCGATCTCATGGGCGATCTTCACAGCCTCGGTCATCGACCGGGCATACCCGGCACGTGGCACCTCGAGACCCACCTTCTCCATCGTTTCCTTGAACAGACCGCGATCTTCGGCCCGCTCGATCACCTCCAGACCGGCTCCGATCATCTCGACTCCGAGTCGCTCGAGGATCCCCCTGCGGGCGAGCTCGGAGGCGACGTTGAGGGCGGTCTGGCCGCCGAGGGTGGGAAGGAGCGCATCGGGCTGCTCCCTGGCGATGATCTCCGCCACCACCTCGGGCGTGATGGGCTCGATGTAGGTCGCATCGGCGAACTCGGGGTCCGTCATGATCGTGGCGGGGTTGGAATTGACCAGGATCACCCGGTATCCCTCGGCCCGGAGCACTTTCGCCGCCTGGGTGCCCGAATAGTCGAACTCACAGCCCTGGCCGATGATGATTGGCCCCGAGCCGATGAGGAGGATCGACCTCAGGTCGCGTCTCGCCGGCATCAGCCGCTTTCCCCCTCGATCAGCCGGGTGAATTGGTCGAAGAGGCCTCTGGCGTCGCGTGGCCCTGGAGCGGATTCGGGGTGATATTGGACCGAGAACGCAGGCACATCCACCAGTCGCATCCCCTCGAGGGTCCCGTCGTTCAGGTTCTGATGAGTGGGGACCAGAGGGCCGAACCGGCTCTCGACCACGTTTGGGAGCAGGTCCGGGCCGGCCAGGCCCGACCTCTCCGGCGCCGGCCGGCCCGCCAGCGACCACATGTCAACCGCAAACCCGTGATTCTGGGCGGTGATCTCCACCCTTCCGTCCTCGAGACGTCGTACGGGGTGATTGCCCCCGTGATGCCCGAAGGGGAGCTTGTAGGTGGATGCGCCGGTGGCCAGGCCGAGCAGCTGATGACCCAGGCAGATCCCGAAGAGAGGGACCTTCCCCAGCAGCCCGCGCAGCGTCTCGATTGCGGTCACCAAAGGCTCCGGGTCGCCCGGGCCGTTGGAGACGAAGACCCCATCGGGCTCCAGAGCCAGTACTTGATTCGCCCCGGTCCCGGCCGGCACCACATCGACCTCGAATCCGCGTCCGCTGAGGTTGGCCAGGATGTCGCGTTTCATGCCGAGGTCGATCGCCACGACCCGGCCCCGCCGTGTGCCGACGGCGTCGAGTGTGTAGGCGTGGTCGGTTGTGACCAATGACACCAGGTCCCGGCCGACCATCGAGGGTGCCGAAGCCGCCATCTCGAGCAGTTCAGGCTGATCGACCCCGACACCGACCGCCACCGGCATGGCGCCCCGATCACGGATATGTCTGGTCAGACGCCGGGTGTCGACATCGGCCATGGCCACCACTCCGTGTGACCGCAGGTAGTCCCCCAGGGCGCCCTGCGACCGCCAATTGGAATCGCGTCTCGACATGCTGCGAACCACGAAGCCGGACACGGCCGGGCGGGAGGACTGGTCGTCGTCTTCGGACACGCCGTAGTTGCCGATGTGGGACGAGGTCATCACCACCACCTGCCCGGCATAGGACGGGTCGGTGAGGATCTCCTGATAACCCGTCATCGACGTGTTGAAGACCGCTTCGCCGGTGGTGACACCGGCCGCGCCAACCGAACGTCCCCGGAAGACCTCACCGTCCGCCGTGCAAAGAAGGGCTGGTTCGCCGGTGGTCAAATGAGCTCTCCTTCGTACGAGACCCGGCCCTCATAAATCGTTGCCAGCACCCTGCCAGTCAACTCCATCCCGGCAAATGGGCTGTTCTGAGACTTAGACGCGAACGACCCTGGAACCCATCGACGAGCCGGATCGAAGAGAACGAGATTGGCCGGTGAGCCGGGTTCCAGCTCTCGACCCTGCCGCTCCAACCCGGCGATCCTGGCGGGTGAAATACTCATGCGCTCGAAGAAGATCCTCTGGTCCTCGCCGAGCGCGTGCGAGGCCACTGCTGCCGCCGCCGTCTCGAGACCGATGGCACCGCGTGGTGCCTCCTCGAAGGGCACGGCCTTCTCAGAAGGGGCGTGCGGGGCGTGATCGGTGGCTATGGCGTCGATGACACCATCCCGGATCGCCGATCGCAATGCGGACCGGTCTTCGGCGCCGCGCAACGGGGGGTACATCTTCAGATTCGGGTCGAGGCCTTCGAGGGCGGAATCGTCCAGAGCCAGGTGATGTGGCGTCACCTCCGACGTCACCGACATGCCCGCTGCCCTGGCGTCCCTGATCAGCTCCACCGAGCGGGCGGTCGACACGTGCTGGATGTGTAAGGCAGCCCCCATCTCGGCCGCGATCGCGATGTCTCTGGCGACTATCACGTCCTCCGCGACACCGGGCAGGCCCGCAATCCCCAGCCGAGCCGAGACCATCCCCTCGTGCATGTGGCCCTCTCCTGCAATCGAGCGATCTTCGGCGTGCTCGGCAACCACTGCACCGGGCAGGTCGCGCAGATAAGCCATGATTCTTCGCAAGAGCCCCGCTTCGGGAACCGCGTCGCCGTCGTCGCTGAAAATCCTCACCCCGGCCTCGTACATGGCGTCGAATCCCGCCATCTCCTTGCCGGCTCGGCCCTCGGTCAATGTTCCCGCTACCACGATGTCCACCGTGTCGACGGCGCGGGCTCGTTCGATAGCGGCGACGGCCGACGACCCCCCGTCCACCGGAGGCACCGTGTTGGGCATGGCCACTATCGCCGTGAAACCGCCTGCAGCTGCCGCCCGGGAGCCGGAGCCCACATCCTCCTTCCAGGTCTGTCCGGGGTCGCGGAGATGGACATGAAGATCCACCAGGCCGGGGCCGAGCCAGACCCCTTTGGCGTCGATCAACCTGGCCCCGTTCGAGACCGGTTCGGTCCCGACTGAAGTGATGGTGTCACCCTCGATCACGACGGTGGACTGGTCGATCCCGTCGGCCCGAAGCACGCTGGCATTGCGGATGACGATCATCCCGTACCACCGAGAGCCTCGGCGATCACGGCCATGCGCAGCGGAACACCGTTGGCAACTTGATCGAGGATGAGGGATCGCTCCCCATCGGCCACGGCATCGTCGATTTCGACCCCGCGGTTCATCGGCCCCGGGTGCATGACCACCGCAGCCGGCTTGAGCATCGACAACCGCTCCGCATTCATCCCGTAGCGCCGGGCATAACTCTGATCCGCCGGGATCGCCTGCGAGGCGCCCCGCTCGTTCTGTATCCGGAGCAGATACACCACATCGACGTCACCAAGCTCGTCGTCGAGCTCGGTGCTGACCCTGACACCCCAGGGATTGTGGTTGGGGAGGAACGGCGTCGGCCCCACCAGGGTCAGCTTCACGCCAAGAGTCGGGAAGGCTTCGAGATGCCCGCGGGCGACCCGGCTATTTCTGATGTCTCCGACTATGGCCATACGAAGCCCGTCGAGATGACCGAACTCCTGGCGCAAGGTCATGGCGTCGATGAGGGTCTGCGTGGGGTGCTCTCTCCTCCCTACGCCGGCGTTGATCACGGGACGCCCCGACCACTCAGCGGCCAGATCTGCCGCGTCGGCCAGCCAGTGGCGAACGACGAACAGGTCGGTACCCATCGCGGTGAGTGTCAGGATCGTGTCCTTGAACGACTCGCCCTTCGTGGTCGAGGACAAATCCGGGCTGAGATCCATCACATGGGCACCCAGCCGGTGTGCCGCCCTATCGAAGGAGAGCCTCGTCCGGGTCGATGCCTCGAAGAAGGCAGTTGTGACCGTCGCTCCAGCGAGCTCGCTCGACACAAGGCTGCCGACGTAGCTCTGGGCACGATCGAGGAGACCCTCCAGACGATCCCGGCCCAGTCCCCTCAGGCTGACCAGGCCGTGCTGTGGTCCGGTGCTCATGCCGCTCCGTTCCTCTCCACCCAGACGCCCTCGTCCTGGTCGACCGGGGGTATGCGCACACGCACGACCTCATCGTGGCTGGTGGGGAGGTTCTTGCCGACGTAGTCGGCTCTGATCGGGAGCTGGCGATGGCCGCGGTCGACCAGGACCGCCAGCTCGGTCTGCCGGGCCCGTCCGAGATCCGAGAGTGCGTCCAGAGCAGCGCGCACGGTCCGGCCGGTGTATAGGACGTCGTCGACCACGACCACGCTGCGGTCTGAGATGTCGGCGGGGATCTCGGTCACAGCTGCGCCATGGATCGGGCGCAGGGCACGGTCATCGCGGTAGTCGGCGATGTCGAGCTCGCCGACCGGGACCTCTACGCCTTCGAACTCGGCAATGAGCTCACCGAGAAGACGGGCCAGGTGGACTCCACGGGTGTGGATGCCGACGATGACGACGGATTCCGCGCCGCGGTGACGCTCGAGGATCTCATGGGCGATGCGGCGAACGGCTCGCTGGATGTCCTGGCCGTTCATCACCTGAGGCATCGGCTCGACGCCGATGGGACACTGCCCATCTCACTCCTTCCCGGCCTCACCGGACCGTGTTTTAAAGGCGAGGCGACCTTAGCCCGGCGGTGCTTGTGACTCCAATCTTCGGGCTCGACCGGGTCGACGGTTGATCAGCTTCGTGCCGACCGGGCCAACGATGCGAGCACTCCGTTGACGAAGGCACCGGATCGCTCCGTGGAGTAGGTCTTGGCCAGCCGCACCGCCTCCGATACGACCACCGCAGTTGGTGTCTCCGGTGTGTGACGCAGTTCAAAAAGGCCGAGACGGAGGATCGAGCGGTCGATAACCGGCATCCGGGCCACGCTCCAGTGCTCGGAAGCCGATTCGATCTCGTTGTCCAAACCCTCTTTGTGCTCGAGGACGCCACGAACGAGGATCCCGACCCTCCCGGTGAGGTCCTCGATGCCCGAGCTGTCACCCGTGATCTCGGCCTGATACAGGGACTGGAGTGCCAGGTCTCGAGGCTCGTCCTGGCTCATACCCTGGTCAGGTATTCCCCCGAACGGGTATCGACCTTGACGCGATCGCCTTGCTCGACGAAGAGGGGGACCTGGATCTGGATCCCGGTCTGAAGGGTGACCGGCTTGGTGGCGCCGGTCCTTGTGTCCCCTTTGACAGCCGGCTCCGCATAGGTGACCTCGAGCTCGACCGCTGCAGGCAGCTCCACCGCGATCGGGGTGCCGCGATAGAGGGAGAGACTTACTGTCATTCCCTCGACCAGGTAGCCGGCCGCGCCACCGACGTCGTCGCCGCTGAGAGCAAGCTGGCCGTAGTCGTCGAGATTCATGAAGTGGAAGCCGAGATCGTCCCGATAGAGGTACTGGTGGTCCCGTCGCTCGATGATCGCCTGGTCGACGTTCTCGTCGGCCCTGAACGTGCGGTCCAGCACCTGGCCCGTCTCCAGGTTCTTTATCTTCATCCGGACGAAGGCCTTGCCCTTGCCCGGCTTGACGTGTTGGTACTCGACGATGCTGAACAGGCCGTCGCTCAACTGGAGCGCCATCCCCGGCTTGACGTCGTTGGTGCTGATCATGATGCCCGCAGTGTGGTCCGGCCCTCGCGAGAAGATAAACCGGATCAGAGACCGACGGCGTCGAGGCCGATCGCGAGATCGGCGGCTTCGACGTGCTCGACGACGGGATCGGCTAGGGCCCGGAGGAGGACCATCCGCATCCCGCTCGAATCCCTCTTCTTGTCGTGACGAAGCAAGTCCTCGACCCGGGCCCGCTCCAGACCATCGACCCTGGTGGGGAGACCGAGCCCGGCGATGGCTCCGGACATCCTCTCCAAGCCCTGGAATCGGAGTCTCCTCTCTGAGATTCGGCCGGCGGCCACCATGCCAACAGCCACCGATTCGCCGTGGGACAGCGGCGAGGCATACTCGACGGCGTGGCCAATGGTGTGCCCGAAATTGAGGATCGCCCGCGAGCCCGAATCTCGTTCGTCCTCCCCCACCACCCTGACCTTCACCGCGGCTGCCTTGGTGACGACTTCCTCGAGAGAGGCCTCCTCGCCTTCCTGCTCGAGCAGTTCGAACAGCTCCCTGTCACCCACGAGCCCGGTCTTGAGGGCTTCGGCCAGACCCTCTCGGCGAAGACTTGTCGGGAGGTCCTCCAGGATGGTCACATCGACGATCACCCTGGTCGGGTGCCAGAAGACCCCTACCAGATTCTTACCCGCCAGGTTGACGCCGGTCTTTCCGCCAATGGCCGCGTCCACCGCGGCGAGGAGGGTCGTAGGCACATGTGCGGCTTCCACTCCACGAAGCCAGGTACCGGCCACGAATCCGGCCAGATCGGATACCGACCCTCCACCGACACCGACGACGGTGTCGTGGCGACCCAGGCCGAATCGGGCGAGAGCTTCGTAGACCGATCCGGCGACAACGAGGGTCTTGGCCTCCTCCCTATCGGGGAGACCGATCACCTCGACCTGGAGGTCCTCGTCTCGCAATTGCCGCGCTACTTCGAGGGCGATGTGGGTGGCACCGGGTTGGGTGACGAGGGCCACCCGTTCGCGGTCGGATCGTGCCGGAAGGATCGGGTGGGGCAGGCCGCGCCCGACGACCAGCTCTGTCTTGCCTGCGACGATCAAAGCGTCCAAGCCGTCAGCCTCCGGGTCGGCCGGAGAGGCCGGACCGATAGCGATCGGCGGCGGCGACGAATTCGTCGACCGTGTCGCCACCGAACTTTCTCTGGAACTCGGCAGCCAGGATGAAGGCGGTCATTTGCTCGCCGACCACACCGGCAGCGGGGACGGCGCAGACATCGGATCGTTCCCGCACTGCGTCGGCGGGCTCTCCGGTCGTCATGTCGACGGTGCGCAGGGGTCGCATCAAGGTGGATATGGGCTTCATGGCTCCCCGCACCCGGATCGTCTCACCATTGCTGATTCCGCCCTCCGTGCCTCCGGCGCGGTTGGTTGGCCGAGTGAGTGCGCCATCGTCGAGCAGGATCTCGTCGTGTGACTTCGACCCGGGCAGTGCGGCTACTTCGAAGCCGTCCCCGATCTCGACACCTTTGATGGCCGGGATCGACATGATGGCCGTAGCGAGTAGAGCATCGAGGCGGCGGTCGTAGTGGACGTGGGATCCGATCCCCGGCGGCACTCCGAATCCGAGCACCTCGAACACGCCTCCCAGAGTGTCGCGTTGTTCTTTGGCATCTTCGATTGCCGAGATCATCGCTTGCTCGGCGGTTGGGTCCAGGCACCGAACCGGGCTGTCGTCAACCCGCTCCTGGTCGTCGGGGCCGGGTGTGGGCCCCTCGCTCGAAGCAGACCCGATCGCTACCACGTGGCTGAATACGCGCGCTCCCACCGTGGAGAGGAAGATCTTGGACAGGATCCCGGCCACGGTTCGAGCGGCGGTCTCCCGAGCGGAGGCACGTTCGAGGATGTCCCTTGCATCGTCGGTCCCGTACTTGAGCATGCCTGCCAGGTCTGCGTGTCCGGGCCGGGGGCGGGTCACTGTCTTCTTGGAGGCGGCGGGCTCCGGGCTCATCTCCTCGGCCCATCTCGGCCATTCGGTGTTGCGGATGAGAACCGCGACCGGTGAGCCCAGTGTCCGACCGTGCCTGATGCCGCCCAGGATCTCGATCTCGTCTCTCTCGATCGCCATGCGCTTGCCCCGCCCATAGCCCGTTCGCCGCCGCGCGAGCTCGTCGCTGATCTGCTCGGGTGTGACCTCGAGTCCGCGAGGGAGACCTTCCACGATCGTGACCAGCCCCGGCCCGTGGGACTCACCTGCGGTCATGAAGCGCAACATGGCCAGATGCTACGTCGGGATCGGGATAGCTCCCAGCCCCACCAGAACGATGGCGACCCACGCTCCGAGGATCATCGGGGGCCCATAGGGGACTTCGGCCCGCATCGCGTCACGAACGGTCATTTCGGCGCCTCCAGCCTTTCTCTGTCTCGATCGGCCGACCAACCCGGCAACCAGCACCCCGAGGGAGAGGACACCACCGATGAGCGCGGTCAGGAAGACACTCCACCCCAGCGTGCCCCAGGAGAGGTAGGCGCTGAACACCCCGAGCTGGGCGGATAGCTTCACGTCCCCGTAGCCGAACCCACGCCCTCTCACCAGCAAGAACATGAGGTTGGTGCCGGCGAAGTAGGCCAGGCCCCCGAGGACGGCCCTGACCCAGGCTCCTCCGCTGGCATCGGCCAGGGAAGCCACGCCGAGCGCCAAGACCAGAACGACCGTCCCACGGATGTTCAGACGATCGACGATTCGGAACGCATCGATGTCGGTGATGCCGAGTGCGAGCGTGAGCCAGAGGAACCCGATATAAGGGATGAGTGCCCAAGCGGGCCCGATGGTGTTGGCGAAGCCAAAGGCGACTGCGATCCCCACTCCTATGAGCAGGATCTCCCTTCCAATTGGCCGGGCGCAGCTGGGGCAACGCGCCGCCAGCCATCCCTTTCGGGTGCCGCACTGTGGGCAGGTGCCCGTCAGCGGGCGCAGCGGGAGGTCGAGCAGCGCCTGAGCGGCCAGGTCGTGTGCGACAAGAGCCCCCAGAAACCCAAATGCTCCGGCGATGAAGTTGTTCACCGCCGGAGCAAGTTAGTGGTCGGGATGGGGGCTGGGATCGTGGGGACGACCGCCGGGGTCAGCCTTCGTCGATCTCCTTGAGAACGGATCCCATGCGACGGCGTCGGAGTAGGCCGTGGCCCTCTTCCTCGACATCGGCCTTGCCGTTTACCTCGAGCTGGGAGAACACCTTCTCGAGGAACGCCTCAGTGTCGCCCTCGGCATCGGGCTCGACCGGGGTTTCCAACGGCGCGGCCTCGGAGTATGACTCCTCCTGATCACCGCTGTCGGTAGCCAGGGCGAAGGCCTCGTCGCTGCCGGCGAAGGTCTCCTCTGACTCATCCGACGTGACAAAGTGTCCGAAGCGGCTCTCCCGGGCCTCCTCGATGATCGGCTCGAAACCCTCTTCCTCGGCTGGCTCGAAAGCCTCCGGTGAGGTGACCTCGAAGACGGGCTGGTCGGTGTCGACTTCGATCTCTGGGGAAGCCTCATCCTGTGGCTCGACCCACCAGGAATCTGCCTGGGCGGCCGGCTCCTCGATCGCTGAAGGCTGGGCCGGCTCGGGCGCCGGCTGCTCGGTCCAGGCCTCGCCCAGAACCAGCAGCTGACGCTCGGTGAGCTCGGCCGCGACCTTGGCGATCCAGAACTCGGTCGTACCGAGACGCTCGGCGATGGCGGCAACGGATGCCCCCGCGCCCAGCTCACAGAGCAGGCGCCAGGCCTCACGGTTCAGATTGATCTCATCGAGATCACCGGCATCACGGTTCATCCGAATGGTGGCGTCGAGGTCGGCGATCGACTCATGGACCGAAGCCCACTCGTCGGCACGGCGGCGTGAATCATCCAGGGCTGCCTCCAACTCGAAGGGTCGAGGGCTCCCATAGGGAGTCACGGCGCCTTCGGTGACTTCGAATGTCGCACCCTTGACACCGAGGTGGTACAGGCTTTCGACCGTGATCTCACGGAGCAATTCGATGATGACCGACTCGCGATCGTGGAGATCGGAGAACGATGATTCACCGGAGACGACCTTGCGGAGGAAAACGTCGTCTACATATCCGGAGTTGACCAGATGCTTGTGCAGGTCGCGGTCCTCGGACGTAGTTGCCAGGGCGATGCCCTTCTTGGCCACGAAAACGCGTCCACGGATGTCCTCACCGCGCACCTCGACCGATCCACGCTGATCGGATCGCATCAAGAGTCGCAGCACCTCATCGAGAGGGACAAAACCAAGATTTCCAGAAAGAGCCACTTGAACTACTCCTTGGCTTGAAGACTCAGCCACGAGATCGGCCGCCATAGCCCCATTCTTTAGGCGTTTCTCGCTGCCCGAACCATGACTTCTATCGGAGCCGGCACCCCCGTCCACCATTCGAAGGACGCCGCCGCCTGCAGAACGAGAAATTCGACTCCGTCCATGAACGGCAACCCCGCCGCCCGGGCACCAGTCACGGTAAGGGTCTCGCCCGGCCCGTAGGGCAGATCGATGATGCCGGAGGCGGTCGTGGTGATTGCCTCGGGCAGTTGCTCCCCACCCATGCCCAGCGGTGTGGCATTCACCACCAATGCTCCGCTGACGCCGACACCGAGGGGGACCACTCCTGCCCCACTGCCGATCTTGTCGATCAGGGCCGTGGCGCGTTGCATATCGCGGGCGGCCACGTACACCACTCGCGCGGCGGCTCCAATGATCGCCGCGGCCGCGGCACCGCCGGCGCCCAGGATCAGGATCGGGGCCGATTGGTCGAATCGCTCATCTGAGAATGCCCGAGCCGATGCGACCACGTCGGTGCTGTGACCCTCGACAAGGCCGGATCGCGGTCGCAGGGTGTTGACCGAGCCGCTCGAAGCAGCTTCAACGGTCAGATCATCGGCCAACGCCGCCGCCTCCAACTTGAGGGGCATTGTGACGTTTGCCCCGTCGAGCGAGCCATTCCTGAGCTCCGCCACGACCTCGCCCAGTTCCCCACCTCTGACTCGTCTCGCCACATAAGAGCCATCGATGCCGAGATGGGCCATGGCCGCGCTATGGATGGCCGGCGAACGTGAATGCTGGATGGGGTCGCCGAGCACGGCGAGATGAACGGTGGATGGCATCGTCGCCAGTGTTGCAGCGACCGTCAGACCCTAGGGAAGAACCCCGTCTTCTCGGGACTGGGCCACATTGGCGTTGTGCTCGTCGAGCGTGGCGGCGAATGCGTGGTGCCCTTCCAGGTCGGATAGGACGTAGTACAGAAAGTCTGTTTGGGCGGGAGCCGCGGCAGCCTCCAGCGAGGCACGACTCGGCGTGGAGATTGGCGTGGGGGGGAGCCCGTTGACCAGGTACGTGTTGTACGGCGAGTCCACCTCCCTGTCGAACTGCGCTGGATCGTCGGTGCCAAGGGCGTAGAGGACGGTGGCGTCGATGTCGAGTTTCATGCCCATGTTCAAGCGGTTGTGGATCACGCTGGATACGGTCGGGCGCTCTTCGTCCAGCTGGGCCTCCGACTCGATCAGGGAAGCGATCTTCAATCCGTCGTACGGCGTCATCCCTGCGGACTCCAGGTTGGCCCAGTCGATGCTTCCGACCCGCTGCTCCATCGTCGAAGCGAGCCGTTGCAGAATGTCCACCGGCTCGGCCGAGCTGGCGAACTCATATGTATCCGGGAAGAGCAGCCCCTCCCAGTTGGCCAGGGTCGGCTCCGCCGGCATCTGGGCGAGGGATGTCTCCACGTCGCCATTCAGCAACGCCGCCTCGAAGTCGGCATATGGCAGGCCGGACGCCTCCGCAAGGGCGGTGAGGATCTCTTCCACCTTCAAACCCTCGATCACTGTGGCCCGGTAGACATCAGCCACCGGCCCGACGACGAGCATGGCCACGACTTCGTTGGGGTCCATGACGGTCTGCATGCCGTAGGTCCCAGCCTGGAGTCGAGCATCCGCTTCGTTGTTGCGCACCGCAACCTCGAACTCGAGGGCAGAGCGAACCACCCCCTGGGCGGCAAGGATGGCGCCGATGTCCTCGGCGGTCGACCCCGATGGGATCTCGATCGTCACGTCCTGCCCGGGCTGGACGGACACCGGGCTTGCCGAGGGGTCGTCGGAGTTGAAGGTGGAACCGACGAGACGACCAAGGTAGGAGCCCCCGCCGACTACGGCGACCCCGGCCAGGACCACCAGTCCGATGGTGGCGACGATCTTGCTCACGCGAATCCACGGAGAGGGCTGTTCTGGCGCAGGTTCGTATGTCATTTGGTTCGGTCCAGATAGTCCTGAAGGATGATTGCGGCTGCCACCTTGTCGACGTTCTCTCGCCGCTTCCGGCGTTTCATGCCCGATTCGAGGAGAGCATCTTCGGCCATTCTCGAGGTGTACCGCTCGTCGGCCAGGATGACTTCGGCGCCTGTCGCGGCGCCTAGCTCATCCGCAAGTTTCCTGGCTTCGGATGCTGACATGCCTTCATCACCACTCAGCCCGGTGGGGAGGCCAACGACAATGGTACCGATATCGTGTTCTTTGACGAGGTTCAGAACCTCGTCCACTGCCGCCGACCGTGGCACAACGGAGAGTGGGCGGGCCGTGATCCCGAGGGAATCCGATATGGCCAGACCGACCCGCTTGGTCCCGTAATCGACGCCGAGGGACCGGCTCACAGACTCCCGATGAGACGTTCGGCGCTGTCCCGGGCCCGCTCCAGGGCGTAATCGAGACGGTCGCCGTGGGGGCCGCCGGCCTGGGCGAGCTCTGGATCGCGGGAGCCGCCACCGCCAAGCTCGGTGGCAGCCTCTGAGATGATCGCCGCGGCCGAGACCCCGGCTTCCACCAGGTCCTTCGTCACCACCCCGACCAGGGACCCCTTCCCGGCCAGGGCGGATCCGGCAACCACCACCGCGGGTGAGCCGAGGCGATCCCTCACGCCCAGGGCGAGCTGGCGCAGAGAATTGGGGTCGAGGTCGGGTGCGGCGGCGACGAGCAGTGACGTCTCGCCGATCTTCGTCGCCTGACCTGCGAGCTCGACCGCGAGCTCGCCACGTCGTTGGGAGCGCAGAACGTCCAGTTCGCCTTCCAGTGTGTCGATCCGCTCGAGCAGGCCCTCGACTCGCGTCGGCACCTCCGGTCCTGAGACCTTGAGCATCCTGCTTACCCGTTCGAGCCCGGCACGGACCTCGACGAGCTGCTGATAGGCCGCCAGGCCGGTGAGGGCTTCGACCCGGCGGAGATTGGACCCGATCGACGACTCCGATGTCACCAGCAACGGCCCGACCTGCGCCGAGGTATGGGTGTGGGTCCCCCCGCAGAACTCAGTCGAGAAGCTCCCCACCTGGACAACCCGCACCGTGTCGCCGTATTTGTCGCCGAAGAACGCCAGAGCCCCCATCTCCTCGGCCTCCTCCTTGGTTGTGACCGTCGTCTTCACCCTCTCGTTGTCGATCAGCTTCTCGTTGGCCCGGGCCTCCACCTCGGCCAGCTCCTGGGGGGCGACCTGGGCGAAGTGAGAGAAGTCGAAGCGAAGCCGGCCCGGCTCGACCAGGGAACCAGCCTGGCTGGCATGATCCCCGAGTACGTCACGGAGCGCCCAGTGAAGGACATGGGTTCCGGTGTGACTCTTGCGTATTGCCTCGCGACGAGGGATGTCGATGCTGGCCGTGGCATGCTGACCAACCGCCAGATACCCGGATTGGACCCGGACCCGATGACCGTGGAGACCTTGCAGGGCATGCTTGGTGTCGAGTACGACGGCGGACCCGGTCTCGGTCTCGATGAGCCCGGTGTCCCCGATCTGGCCACCCGATTCGGCGTAGAAGGGCGTGCGACTGAGGAAGACCTCGACCTGCCTTCCCTCCTCGGCACGCTCGACCGGCTCGCCGTCGGCCACCATCGCCAGGACCTGGCCCTCGGCGGCCTCGGTCTCGTAACCGACGAACTCGGTGAGGCCGGTGACGTCGAGCACCGAGCGGTACACCTCCTGAGCGGCGATCTCGTCCCCGCCCTTCCAGGCGGCGCGGGCGCGGCGTCGCTGTTCGGCCATCTCACTTTCGAAACCCTGAGTGTCGACTTCGACCCCCCGCTCGGCAGCGATCTCCCGGGTTAGCTCGACGGGGAAGCCGAATGTGTCGTGGAGCTTGAAGACGGTCGCGCCGGATAGCGCCGGAACGTCTTCCCGGCCCAGTTCGGCGTCGAGCAGCTGATGACCCGATTCGAGCGTGCGGCGAAAACGCTCCTCCTCCCTGACCACGACCTGATTGATGAAGTCCCGTCTCTCGACCACCTCGCTGTACCAGTCGCCCATGACTTCGACGGTCGCATCCACCAGCGAGGGGAACACCAGGCCCTCCCCCCCGTACTGCCAGGCGTGGCGCACCGCTCGACGAAGGATCCGCCGGAGCACATACCCCCGGCCGTCGTTTGACGGAACCACTCCGTCCGCGATCAGGAAGGTCACCGCACGGCCGTGGTCGGCGAGGATGCGAAGGGAGACATCGTGCAGCTCGTCTTCGCCGTAGGTGAGGCCGGTGTATGACGAGGCGGCATCCCGGACGTGAGAGATGGTGTCGATGTCGAACACCGACGGCACGCCCTGCAGCACCGCTGCCATCCTCTCCAGACCCATCCCGGTGTCGATGCTCTTGGCGGGCAGGTCGCCGATCACGTGATAGGGCTCGTCCTGGATGTTCTGCATGAAGACGAGATTCCAGACCTCCACGAAGCGGTCCTCGTCCCCGACGGCGGGACCACCGCCTTCGCCGAACTCGGTGCCCTTGTCGTAGAAGATCTCCGAGCTCGGCCCGCACGGCCCGGGCACCCCCATTTGCCAGAAATTCTCCTTCTCGTCACGCCGCTGGATCCGCTCGGCCGGGACGATCCCGGACCAGATCTCGGCCGCCTCGTCGTCGGTCTCGAACACCGTATACCAGAGGAGATCGGGGTCGAGCCCGAGCCTTTGGGTGACGAACTCGTACGACCAGGCGATGGCGTCTTCCTTGAAATAATCACCGAAGCTGAAGTTGCCGGGCATCTCGAAGAAGGAGAGATGGCGCTTTGTGGACCCGATGATGTCGATGTCGATGGTACGGACGACCTTCTGGACCGTTGTCGCCCGCTTGTGTGGCGGAGTCTCCTCGCCGAGGAAGTAGGGCTTGAACGGGACCATCCCGGCGTTGGTGAGGAGCAGGGTGGGATCGTTGGGGATGAGAGACGCAGAGGGGCGCACCACATGCCCTTTTTCCTCGAAGAACGATGTGAAAGCGGTTCGAATCTGGTTGCTGTCCAAAGGATTCCGGTCCTGAAGAGCGAGCGGCGAGGTTAACGAGAGACTGAGACCTGCCTGCTCCTATTGGGCCGGACCGCATTGGCGGCCAGGTCGAGCAGGTCGGCCCCGGTGGCCGCAGCGGCGTCTTTCCACTCGACCGGCGTCGGGCTCCGGCGCAAGGCGCGGACGGTGATCCAGCCCCCGACCAGCACCCCAGTGACGAACCACGACATCCGATCGAGCATCCCCTGAGGCTACCCCTTGCCCCGGCCCTCCCGGCCCAGGATCCGGTCGATCTCGTCGAGCCGGCGCTGCATGGCGCTCTCGTCACCCTGCTCCCCCGGCTCGAACAGAACCTCGGCAGGAACACCGTCCGGGAAGTACTGCTGGGCGACCACGCCGCCCTCGAAGTCGTGGGCGTCGCGGTACCCGGATCCGTGACCCAGTCTCTCGGCGCCCGGGTATGCCGCCGACCGCAGATGGGGCGGAACGCTTGCAGATGGGCCATCCGTGACGAGTTGGCGCGCTCTGGCCATCGCCCTCCCTACGGAGTTCGATTTGGGGGCCGCGGCCAGATAGATCGTCGCCTCGGTGAGGTGGTAGGTCGCTTCGGGCAGCCCTACGTAGGCGAGGGCGTCGGCGGCCGCCACCGCCAGCGGGAGGGCGTGGGGGTCGGCCAAACCGATGTCCTCCGACGCCAGGATGATGAGTCTGCGAGCGATGAACTCGGGATCCTCACCTCCCTCGAGCATGAGAAACAGCCAGTAGAGGGCGGCGTCGGGGTCGGAGCCCCGGACGCTCTTTATGAAGGCGGAGATCACGTCGTAGTGCTGGTCCCCGACCTTGTCGTAACGAACGATCCTTCGCTGCAGGGCCTCCGCCACGTCTCCGATTGAAATCGTCGACCGGTCATCGCCTGAGGCGAGGAGCGCTGCCACCTCGAGCGAGTTGAGCGCCTGTCTCCCATCACCCCCGGTGCGGTTCCCCAGCTCTTCGAGCGCGTCCGTTTCGATGTCCAGGCCCATCTCGCCCAGGCCACGCTCGCTGTCGCTGAGTGCTCGCTTGATCAGCTCAGCCATCTCTTCCGGTCGCAAGGGCTCGAGCCGGAACAGGGTCATCCTGCTCATCAGCGGGGAATTGACCTCGAAGAACGGGTTCTCGGTCGTCGCCCCGATCAGGATCAACGTCCCGTCCTCGACACCGGGAAGAAGAGCGTCCTGTTGGTTCTTGGCGAACCGATGGATCTCGTCGAGGAAGAGGACCGTACGCCGCTCATCTGTCGCCAGGCGGTTCTTGGCCCCGGCCAGCACTTCACGGATGTCTTTCACCCCAGCGGAGGTCGCCGACAGCGTCTCGAAGGCGGCTTCCGCCCTGGATGCGACCAGACGGGCCAGAGTGGTCTTACCGGTCCCCGGCGGGCCCCAGAGCAACATCGACACGGGCCGACCCGACTCGACCAGACGCCGGAATGCCGCATTGGCTGCCATCAGCGCAGGTTGACCCACTACTTCATCGAGAGAACGGGGTCTCATCCGTGTGGCCAGGGGGGCGGCCCGCGACGTCAGCTCGTCTGCCCGGGCCGAAAAGAGGTCACTCACCCGGATCGTCCGGCAGCTCCCGGCGGGCCAGAGCCGACTCGGTGAGAGTGACGCCGAGTTCCTCCAGCTGCGTCTCCTCGACCCATGTCGGGGCGCCTGTCATGGGGTCGACGCCGCTCTGCGTCTTGGGGAACGGGATCACCTCGCGTATCGAGGTCTCGCCCTGGAGGACCATCACGAGTCGGTCGATGCCGAAGGCGAAGCCGGCATGAGGCGGCGTGCCGTAGCGCAACGCCTCGAGGAACCATCCGAAGCGCCGCTCGGCGGTCGCCGGTTCGATGCCCAGGATGTCGAACACCTGGCGCTGCACGTCCGGGTCGTGGATCCGGACCGAGCCGGAGCCGAGCTCGACTCCGTTGAGCACCGCGTCGTAGGCCTTGGATATCGCCCCCGTCGGGTTGTCGCGCATATCGTCGAGCGAGGCCGGCGACGTGAACGGGTGGTGGGAGAAGGTGATAGTGCCGTCTTCCTCCTCCTCGAACAATGGAAAGTCGATCACCCACAGGAAAGCCAGGTCCTGGTGGGCGGAGGGTCGGAGAAGGTCGTTGCGAAGCGTCCCGAGAACCTCGACCGCCAGTTTCCATCGGTCGGCAGCTATCAGCAGAACATCACCGGGTTTCGCATCCAGCGCGTCTCGAATCCCGGTCAGCTCCTTGTCATCGAGGAACTTCGCCACTGGTGAGCGGAGCGATTCATCCTCCTCGACGATCATCCACACCAATCCCTTGGCTCCGAGCTCCTTGGCCCGCTCAGTGAGCGAATCGGCGCGGCTCCGGGACCACTCTTGCTGCCCGACATTGATGCCCCGGATGGTCCCTCCGCCGGCCAGTGTGTCCCTGAAGACACCGAATCCGCTCTCGCCGAACAGGTCAGACAGCTCGATGATCTCGGCGCCGAACCTCAGGTCTGGCTTGTCCGTGCCGAACCGCTCCATGCTCTCCTGCCACGTGAGCCGGGGGAAGGGACGGGTGACATCGATCCCGCGCAACTCTTTCGTCACCGCGACCAGGACGCTCTCGATCGTGTCCAGGACGTCGTCGCGGTCCCAGAAGGACCCTTCCAGGTCCAGCTGGGTGAATTCGAGCTGGCGGTCTGCCCGGAAGTCCTCGTCCCGGTAGCAGCGTGCGATCTGGAAATACCGCTCGACCCCGGCGACCATCAGCAATTGCTTGAAGAGCTGTGGGGACTGGGGCAGTGCGTAGAACTCACCTTTGCGCAGCCTGGAGGGCACCAGCATGTCCCGCGCCCCCTCGGGCGTGCTGTTGACAAGCGTCGGCGTCTCGACCTCGAGGAATCCTTGCTCGTCGAGCGTGCGGCGTATCGCCGCGGTCGCTCGCGAACGAGCTCTCAAGTTCGCCCCCATTCGCGGCCGGCGTAGATCCAGGTAGCGGTAACGGAGCCGGGTACGCTCGTCGATCTCGACCCTGTCATCGATCATAAACGGCAAGGTGTCAGCAGATGACAGCACGGCGAGCTCCTCCACCCCCATCTCTACGCCACCGGTCGGCAAATCGGGGTTCTCGGTGCCCTCGGGGCGGGCCCTGATCACTCCGGTCACCGAGATGCAGTACTCCATCTTCAAATCGGTGACTTCTTCGTGCTCCGCGGGGTCGGCCACCACCTGGATCACGCCCGAGGCGTCGCGGACATCGATGAAGGCGATCCCGCCGTGGTCGCGGCGACGTTGGACCCATCCCGAGACCGTCACGGTCCTTCCGATGTCTGACGCTCGCAGAGATCCAGCCGGGCTGCGCATCACAGCCGCCCCTCGAGCCATTTCGCTACTGAGCCGAGTGGCATTCCGGATCTCTCGTCACCGATCCGCACATCGACGTCATCGCCGGCCGCCGGCAGGACCACCACTGCTCGTGCCCCGAGACGGCTCGCGGCTCTGAACTGGGTGTCGACCTTCCGCCCTTCGGTGTCTAGCTCTACCCGGAGACCGTCGCGTCGCAGCGCCGACGCGGCGATCAGCGCCTCGTACGGCCCCGACTCGGAGACGAGGTACACGTCGATCCTCCCGGCGGGCTCCCTGGACGAGGCGAGGACGATGCGGTCCACACCCAGGGCGAAACCGACACCTGGGGCCGGTCTCCCCCCGATCGACTCGGCTAGACCGTCATATCGGCCGCCACCACCAACGGCGTTCTGAGCTGCCTCGAGATCCGTGGCCACATACTCGAACGCCGTCCGGGTGTAGTAGTCGAGACCCCGGACCAGGCGCGCGTCCTCCACGAACGGCACCTCTAGGGCTTCGAGCGACTTCTTCACCTGTGAGTAGTGATCGGCACACGACTCGCAGAGATGGTCCTTCATCGAGGGGGCGTCGGCCAGGACAGGTGCGCACACCCGACAGTCGAGGACCCGGAGTGGGTTGACGTCGACTATCGATAGGGAGTCGTCGCATAGGACTTCGCGTTTCGCGTCGAGGTAACCCCGGAGTGTCTCGACATATCCCGGCCGGCACACGGCGTCACCGAGGGAGTTGAGCACGACGTCCAGGCCCGGGATCTCGACTGCGGTCAGGAAGCGATAGCCGAGCTCGACAACCTCGGCGTCCGCCGCCGGTCCCTCCACGTCGAGATACTCCACGCCGACCTGCCAGAACTGCCGCCGCCGCCCGGCCTGTGGCCGCTCGTGCCGGAACATCGGCCCTGAGTAGGAGCCCTTCCACGGGCCCTTCGCCCCGCTGTCGAGAAATGCCCTGACCACACCGGCGGTGCCCTCGGGTCGAAGCGTCAACGAGCGGCCCCCCCGGTCGGTGAAGGTGTACATCTGCTTGGTGACCACCTCGGTATCGCTCCCGACGCCCCTCTCGAACAGCTCGGTGGCCTCGAAGATCGGCGTCGCCACCAGGGGGTATCCGAACAGGTCGGCCCACCGCTCCCATTCCCCCAGCACGTCACGCCAGAGATTCGATTCGGGCGCGCCGATGTCATCGGTGCCTTTGGGCGGCCGGAAGCTCATGAGTTCAGGCAGGTTAATTGTGGTCCGACACCCAACGAGCCGAAGGCGAAGGAGGTACGTTTCTGAAGTGATCCGGCGAGAGGCAATTGTCGGTCTCGTCCTCCTATCGATGGTGGTGGCCTGCACCGAATCTTCCGCTCCCGAGATGCCAGGTCTGGACCCGACTGAAGAGGTCGAGCTCGTCGAAGTGGAACCCGGCCCCAGTGATGACTCATTCGTCTGGTCGCACGCCCTGCAGGTCGAGGATCTGCCCCCGGTGAATGTCGGTCACCCGACCTCCGAGTTCCTCGAAGACGCGGCTCGGGTAGGGGCGGACCCGGAGGATCATCTCTGTTTGGGCGATGCGTCGGGTGCCGGGGGTTGCTCTGTCGAAGACCCCGATGTTCCTTCGATCGCGGGCATGACATTCGGTGGTCCCGATGTAAGAGCGTGGTCTTGGGACTTCGTCCCCGATGATGCTGTGGCGGTCCGATTCATCGACCAGGACGGAGAGGCCTCCTGGCAGCGTCCCGTCGAGCCACGGTGATCTTCCCGGACACCGTCGAGAGCGATATGGACGGTGATTGCCCATGCCGACTCGATGCCATCGCCGAGGACGGTGAAGTGATCATCTCCGTCGATGTCGATTCTTCTTCTTACATCGACGATTGATCACCGAGCGGCGGAACGGGCAGTTCGGTCCCATCGAGAAACAGGTCGACCTCGAGAAACCCGTCGCCTTCCCGGACAGTGGCGACGCGCAGTCGCGCATTTGGCTTCGATATCCAGGCAGCACGGTTGCGGAGTCGGGCCTCGGTGGCTCGATGATCGCGGGTCAGGACGCGGATACGCGCTCTTCCGGTCTGAGCCAGTCCTCTCAGAGCGACGTCGATCGCGTTCGGACGCATCGACGGAGCATACGTTTCATTGCAGGAACGGGTTACCGGTCCTTTCCCGGCCGATGGTGGTCTCCGGACCGTGGCCCGGGAGCACCCTCGTGTGGTCCGGGAGCACCATCACTTTCTGATCCATAGAGGTCATGAGCGCAGCCAACGAGCCACCCGGGAGATCGGTTCGTCCGATCGACCCGGCGAACAGCTGGTCGCCCGAGAAGAGCGTCTCCTCCTGCTCCAGGTAGAAGCAACAATGCCCCGGGGTATGCCCGGGGGTGTGCCGCACCTCGAACTCGAGACCCGCCAACCTGATTCGATCCCCATCGCTCATTGCTTCGAATTTCTCCGGGACGTCATAGACCCCTGGCGGGGTCATCCCGAACATCGCCCGCAACTGTTCGAGCGGGTGCAAGGTCAGGAAGTCGTCGTCGGGATGGACATAGACGCTGGCGCCCGTCGCTCGGGCCAATTCCCCGCTGCCGCCGGTGTGGTCGATGTGACCGTGGGTGAGAATCACCGCCGACAAAGTCAGATCGTGCTGGATCAGGACGGCTCCGATCGCGTCAGGGTCCGGCGGGGCGTCGACAACGATTGCCTGGCCACCGCTCTCTTCAGCGAGGATGTATGCGTTGGTTTCGGCAAGCCAGGCCGGAACCCGGACCGTCAGCATCAGGGTGAGGGATCGGCGGCAAGCCGGAACGAAGAGAACACGCCGTCTACCCCACGCAGGTCGGCGAGGAGCTTGGGTAGTTGGCTCGGGTCGGAGAGCTCCACCTCATAGCGCAGGATCGCCACCCGGTCATCGCCGGTGTGGGTCGAGGACGCAGTGATGTTCCCTCCCTTGTCGCTGACGACGCTGGTCACGTCCCTGAGCAGCCGGGTTCGGTCGAGGGCCTCGACCTGGATCCACACCACAAAAGCCGATGTGCTCTGAGGTGGCCACGACACCTCGACAGTCCGCTCACGTCGCTCGGCCAGAGATGAGACGTTGGTGCAGTCGGCCCGGTGCACGGACACGCCGCGGCCCACCGTGACGTAACCCACGATCGGGTCGCCGGGTACAGGTGAGCAACAACGGGCGAGGTGGATGAGCATGTCGTCCTGGCCTTCGACCACGACTTCGGCCCTATCCAACGAGCGTCTCCGGCGCGGCTGAAAGAAGTCGTCCTCCGTCTCCGGGCTGAGCAGCCTCGAGAGACGGGTCGCCACCGAGTCGAGCGAGACCGTCCCCTCGCCGATGGCGACCTGAAGCGCTTCTAGATCCTTTTGGCCCAGCTCAGCGGTGATCGATGCGAGCAGGGTCTCCTTCTCGGACGCAGAGATTCCGGCCGCCTCGCGCTTCAACAGGGCCTGTAGTGCATCCTTTCCCTCGGAGAGGGCATGATCACGACGCTCCTTGGTGAACCACTGCCTGATCTTGGATTTGGCTCGACCGGTGCTCACGAAGGCGAGCCAGTCACGGCTCGGCCCGGCCTCCATGGACTTCGATGTCAGCACTTCGATGATGTCGCCCGATTGAAGACGGGTGGAAAGGGGGACGAGTCGGCCGTTGATCTTTGCTCCGACGCACCGATGACCGACCTCGGTATGGACGGAATAGGCGAAATCGATCGCCGTGGACCCGGCTGGCAGTGGCTTGACGTCACCGCCGGGGGTCAGGACGAATACCTCGTCCTGATAGAGGTCGAGCTTGAGGTTGGCCAGGAACTCCTCGGGGTCCTCCTCCTCGCCCCAGGAGAGGAAATCCATGCGCGGTAGCTGTCCGGCCTCACCCTCCTTGTACCGCCAGTGCGCCGCGATGCCTGCCTCCGCCCTCTGGTGCATCTCCTCGGTGCGGATCTGGACTTCGAGCGGCTTGCCGTCGGGGCCTATCACCGTGGTGTGGAGGGACTGGTAGAGGTTGATCTTGGGCATGGCGATGTAGTCCTTGAAGCGCCCGGTCACCGGAACCCAATGACTGTGGATGAGCCCCAGCGCCGCGTAACAATCCCGCATCGATTCGGTGATGATCCGAATGCCGATCAGATCGTGGATGTCTTCGAATGGCCGGTTCTGCTCCCGCATCTTGCGGTAAATCGAGTACTGGTGTTTGGGACGGCCGGTCACCTCGGCCTCGATACCGGAATCGGCGAGGATCCCTGATATCTCGTCGACCATCTTCTCGATGAACGCCTCACGCTCCGGCGCCCGCTCAGCCAGCTTGGCCTGGATCTCGGTGTTGGGGCCCGGGTAGAGGATTGCGAAGCACCGATCCTCGAACTCGTGCTTGATCTCCTGGACACCAAGACGATGGGCCAGCGGGGCATACACGTCGAGGGTCTCCTGGGCGACCCGACGCTGCTTCTCCTCCCGCAGGGCGTGAACCGTCCTGAGGTTGTGAAGACGGTCGAACAGCTTGATGATCAAGACCCGGACGTCCTGGGCCATGGCCACCACCATCTTGCGGATGGTCGCCGCTTGGGCTTGCTCCCGGTTCGAATAGCGGACCCGGTCGAGCTTGGTCACCCCATCGATGAGACGCCCGATCTCGTCGCCGAATTGCATGGAGAGATCGCTCAACGTGAGGTTCGTGTCCTCCACGGTGTCATGGAGCAGGGCGGCGGCCAGGGTCTGCTCGTCGAGCCCGTAGCCGGCCAGCATGTGGGCAACGGCCAGGGGATGGGTGATGTATGGATCACCCGTCTTTCGCACCTGACCCGCATGAGCCTCTGCCGCTACCTCGTAGGCCCGGCGCAGCAAGTCGACATCGCCATCGGGATGATGCGCGAGGAAAACCTCGGCGACGTCCTCGAATGTCGCCTGACTCGACTCAGTCGTACTTGACGAGGGCATGCAGGGGTACACCGTCCAGCATCTGGGCACCGTTGAGGAAGGACAACTCGATGAAGACCGCGAACCCGACGACATCGGCGCCGATCTTCTTCAACAACCGAATGGCGGCGGCGGCTGTTCCGCCGGTGGCGATCACGTCGTCGACGAGGAGGACCTTCTCTCCCGGCTGAGCAGCGTCCGTGTGGATCTCCAGCGAATCAGTCCCATATTCCAGTGAGTAGTCCTCCCGGACCGTCTCGTAGGGCAGCTTTCCTGGCTTCCGAACCGGTATGAAGCCGGCGCCGAGGAGACCGGCAACCGGGGTCGCCAGAGTGAAGCCCCTCGCCTCGATGCCCGCGACTTTGGACACCCCTGAGTCCCGGAACGGCTCAGCCAGAGCCTCGACGAGAGCGGTGAAGGCAGCCGGATCGGCGAGGACCGGCGTGATGTCTTTGAAGACGATCCCGGGCTCAGGGAAGTCGGGGATGTCGCGGATGAGCGCGCTGAGGTTGTCCACCCGGGAAGTCTACGGCCGGATCAGGTGGATTCGGCTTCTGGTTTGTCCGGACCCACCCGGGTGCCGACGGCTTTGCGGGAGACCCGGATCTTCCCCTCCTCGACCCGGAGGACGACGCTCTCGTCATCGACCGACACCACGATGCCGTGGATCCCACCGATGGTCCGAACCTCCTCACCGGGGCTGAGGGTCTTGGACAGCTCCTGCTGGGCCTTGGCGCGTTGACGCTGGGGCCGGATGATGAACAACCAGAAGACGGCAACCATCAGCCCGAGGAAGAGCAGCGAGGGCAGCGGGCTCGCCGCAGTCTCCTGGGCAAAGACGAGATGGGTCACTGGATCCTCCAGATCGCGAGAGTTGGACCGCCGAGATTAGGCAACGGCAGGGGTCTAGGGCGAACCCTTGGCCCTGGTTGCGGCGACGCCGCCGACGAAGTCGGGAAACGTCTCCGATTCGATGGCCTTGCGGGCGGCGCCGACCAAGTCCAGCGTGTACCGAAGGTTGTGGATCGTGAGGAGGCGATGGGCGGACAGCTCCTTCACTCGGACCAGATGCCGCAAGTAGCCCCGGCTATGGGTCCGACACGTGTGGCAGACGCAGTCATCGTCGATGGGGCGATCGTCGGAGTCCGACTCGGCGTTACGGAGGCTGAAGTCTCCGCCGCGCGTCAATACCTTGCCGTGCCGGGCGAGCCGGGTGGGAAGGACGCAATCGAACATGTCCGCCCCTCTGGCGATCGCCTCGAGGAGCCCGTCTGTATCTCCCAGGCCCATTACGTACCGGGGCTTGCCCTCAGGGAGCTCGGCGAAGCTTGCTTCCAGGGCGAGATGACGCTCATCCCGGCCCTCACCGACTGAGAGCCCCCCGATCCCGAAGCCTGGGAACCCGAGGGCGGCGGTCTGAGCGGCGCTCTTCGCCCTCAGATCGGGGTCGACTCCGCCCTGGACTATTCCAAAAAGAGCCTGATCCGACTTGGTATGCGCCCGCAGGCATCGCTCGGCCCAGCGCAGGGTCCGCTCCAGCTCGGCCTCGACCAAATCGGCCGGCGCAGGTAGACCGACGCACACGTCCAGGGCCATGGCGATGTCGGGCGCAAGCTCCTCCTGGATCCGGACCGCTTCCTCGGGAGTGAGCTCGACAGAGGACCCGTCGTAGACGGAACGGAAGCGGGCACCGCTCTCCTCGATCACCGGGTCGAGGGAGAAGATCTGAAACCCGCCTGAGTCGGTGAGGATCGGCCCATCCCACGCCATGAATTGGTGGAGCCCGCCGAGAGCCGCGATCCGCGACGACCCCGGCCGCAGCATCAGGTGGTACGTATTGGCCAGCACGATCTCGGCTCCGACTCCAGACAGGTCGTGACTGTCGATGGCCTTCACGGCAGCTCTTGTTCCCACCGGCATGAAGGCCGGAGTCGGGATCCGGCCGTGAGGGGTGTCGAGCCAACCAGAGCGCGCCTCCCCATTCTTCGACTGCAAGGTCCAGGTCACCGCGCTCATGACCCTGATTATCGCTCGGCCAGCATTGCATCCCCGAACGAGAGAAATCGATACCGGCGTTGGAGGGCGATCTGATATGCCTCCCGCCACCTATCCCCCATGAAGGCCGCCACCAGGACCACGAGGGTCGACCCCGGGACGTGGAAGTTGGTCACCAGGGCGTCGACCACCCGGAACTCCAGACCGGGTGTGACGAAGAGGTTCGTTTCACGTTCACCGGCGGTCACTGTCCCGGGCTTATCGGCAAATGACTCCAGAGTCCTCACCACGGTGGTGCCGATAGCCACCACCCGCCCTCCCCGGGCACGGGCGGAGTCGACTGCGGCTGCGGTCGACTCCGGGATCGAGCACCACTCCGAGTGCATCACGTGCTCCTCGATGTTCTCGGTGGCGATGGGTCGAAACGTGTCGATGCCGACGTGAAGGTCGACGGGTGCGATCTCGATCTCCCGTTGTCGCAGACGGGTTGCCACCTCCTCGGTGAAATGAAGGCCGGCGGTGGGGGCTGCCGCCGAACCGATCGTGCGGGCGAACATCGTCTGGTACCGATCGGGATCGTCCAAAGTGCCATGGAAGTAGGGCGGCAGCGGGATGTTCCCGGCGTTGGCTATAGCTCCTTCGACATCGGGCGCTTCTATGTCGACCACGACCATCCCTTCGTCGGGGCCGTCGACGATCCTGGCCCTGATCGCCTCGATCTCGATCACGATCCCGGGCCGGAGCCTTCGCGATGGCCGGGCCAGTGCCTCCCAAAGCCCGTCGGGGCGGGCCTCGAGCAGGAGCAACTCGACAGAACCGCCCGTGTCGAGGCGGCGGCCGGCTAGCCGGGCCGCTCGGACCCGGGTCTCATTGACTACGACCAGGTCACCGGGCCGAAGCAATGAAGGCAGGTCGAGGAATCGATGATCCGACATGTCCCGGGTGTCGAGGAGCCGGGAGTCGTGACGGGGCTCGATCGCCTCCTGGGCGATGGCCGACTCCGGGAGTGGGTACTTGAAGTCCTCGACCCTCATCTAGATGCGAGGCTAGAGAAGCGTCCCCTGGGGATCGGCGGGCGGTTCCTGGCCGAGGTGGGTGTAAGAGCGAGCAGTGGCCATGCGGCCTCGCGGCGTGCGTTTGATCAAACCGGACTGGAGCAGGAACGGCTCGTAGGCGTCCTCGACCGTCTCCGGCTCCTCGCCGACGGCGATAGCGAGGGTCGAGAGCCCGACCGGCCCGCCACCGAACTTGTCGATGATCGACTCGAGGATCGCCCGGTCAACCTTGTCCAGACCGAGATCGTCGACCTCGAACACCCGCAATGCCTCGTTCGCGACTTCGGGGTCGATGACACCTGACGCCCTGGACACCGCGTAGTCCCGGACTCGGGCGAGGAGTCTGTTCGCGATGCGTGGCGTCGATCGGCTGCGATGGGAGATGATCCCGGCTGCATCCTCCGAGATCTCCACACCGATGATTCCGGCCGATCGACGGATGATGACAGCGAGCTCGTCCGGGGAGTAGTAATCCAGCTTCTCCTCGATCCCGAACCGGTCCCGAAGCGGCGCCGTCACGGTGCCCTTACGTGTGGTGGCTCCGACCAGTGTGAACTGCGGCAGGTCGAGACGGATCGACTGGGCGGTTGGGCCTTTGCCGAGCACGATGTCTAGCTGGAAGTCCTCCATGGCCGGATAGAGCACTTCTTCGACGGCTCGGGGAAGGCGGTGAATCTCGTCGATGAAGAACACGTCGCCCGTGTCCAGGTTGGAGAGGATGGCGGCGAGGTCGCCAGGCCGGTCGAGGGCCGGCCCAGAGGTGATCCGCATCTTCACGTCCAGCTCGTTGGCGATGACTCCGGCGAGCGTCGTCTTCCCCAGCCCGGGAGGGCCCGAGAACAGCACATGATCCAGCGGACGATTCTCTTTGCGGGCCGCGTCCAACGAGATCTCGAGGCGCTCTCGCACCCGATCCTGACCGATGAACTCGTCGAGACGCTTGGGGCGGAGCGTGATCTCCTCTTCCGTCTCGATCGTCGGGTTCAAGAGGGAGTCCTCACGCATGCTCAGCCTCTTCCCAGGGCGCGGAGCGCGGCCTTGATCTGGGTCTCGATGGCGGAATCCGGGTCTAGCTCGCCCATGACCCGGTTGATCTCGTCGGTCGAATAACCCAGGCCCTCCAAGGCCTGACGAACCGTCACCAGGTTGGTCGCGCCGACTAGCTCGACATCGACGCCGGCCAGCTTGGGCGCCAGCTCGAGCACGATCTTCTGCGCCCCGCGTTTCCCCACTCCGGGCACGACGGTGAGCGCATCGGCGTCTTCGGTGACGATGGAGCGGACGATCTCCTGGTGGGTCATGGTCCCCAGAATGGACATTGCCAGCTTGGGCCCGACTCCGCCTGCCCCCAGCAGGATCCGGAACAGGTCGCGATCTGCCTCGGCGCCAAACCCGTAGAGGCTCAAATCGTCCTCACGCACGTGGGTGTGGGTATGCACCACAACTTCTTCACCAATGCCAGGCAGGGCCGCGACGCCCCGTGGGGTCATGCTCACGTCGTAGCCCACACCGCCCACCTCGACGCAGACCACTTCTCCGCGTCTCGAAACGAGGACACCGCGCAGACGGCCGATCATCGGACTCTCTCCAAAGGGGCAGCTCGGAGATGACAGAGAGCAATAGCGAGGGCGTCGGCTGCGTCGGCTGGCCGGGGCGGCTCCTCCAATCGGAGCAGGCGAGCCACCATTTGTTGAATCTGCTTCTTGGAAGCCGACCCGTCGCCGGTAATCGCCGACTTGACTGCGGTCGGAGCGTATTCGGAGACAGCGAGACCGGCTCGGGCGGCGGCGAGCAGGGCGACGCCGGACGCCCGGCCAACCGAGATCGCCGTCTGCAGGTTCTGGTTGGTGAAAACCGACTCCACGGCTACCACGTCGGGCTTCGATTCTTCGATCACTTGGGTCAATCCGATGAACAGCTCGGCGAGTCTTTTGGCCATTGGCGCTCCGGGGTCGGTTCGGATCACGCCGGCGAGCATGGCGGTGGGTGGGTGCCCGCCCTCTACCACCCCGTATCCGGTGGCAGATAGTCCGGGGTCGATGCCCATGACGAACATATGTTTGGTGAGGTTAGGCTGGCCCGACCGCGATTCCGGAGATTTGGGCAAACAAATGAGGGGCGCCGGTCTCGGCACCCCTCATCATTCCTGTGGTGGGCTCCCGTTATGCCACGCTTCGAGAGGTCGTTGTCCGATAGATCAGCAGTGCGATTATCGCCCCGATGATCGAGCCCACGATCCCCGCCGCGGTCACGTCCCATTGCCCGTCGAACAGGAGATTCCCCAGGAACCCCCCAACCAGCGAGCCGACGAGCCCGAGCACGAGTGTCCCGAGCATTCCCATCGAATCCGAGCCGGGGACCAAGGCTCGTGCGATGAGGCCGGCAATGAGGCCGACCAACAACCAAATCAAGATTCCCATATTCGTTCCTCCTGGTGGGTTTGGCCGGACTAATTACCCGCGAGCACACGACACAAAACGACGTTTCCGTGACACGACCGTCGTCGCGGCGTAGGGTGTCGACCGTCGCCAAGAGAAGGAGAGCATCATGGACTGGGTCGGCACGATCATCGCATCACTGCTGGCAGGCATCATCATCGGGCCCCTGGCTCGTTTGGTGCTCCCGGGGAGGCAGAACATCTCCGTAGGGATGACGATCCTGATTGGTGCATTAGGCGCTTTGCTCGGGGGACTGATCGCATATTGGGTCGGGGTCGAAGACACAGCGGGGCTCGACTGGACCCAGTATCTGATTCAGGTGGCCGTGGCCGCTGTGCTGGTCCTCGCTTACGGCGCGATGGCGGGCAGGGGATCGTCCAGCGCCACACCTAGCGAGACGCCCCCGCCCCCACCGACAACCTGACCGGCTGAACGCCCCCCGATCAGACCTCTTCGAGGACGCGCTCCATGACGTCGTCGTCGATGTCGTAATTCGCATACACCGACTGAACATCGTCCAGATCGTCCAGGGCGTCGATCAAACGCAACAATTTTCTCGCCTCCCCTTCACCAACCGGAACCGTGGTGGAGGCGAGCTGTGTGACGTCTGCCGAGTCGATTTCTAGACCTCCCTCACCGAGGGCGGTCCGAACCTGCTGAAGGTCGCCCGGTGAGGTTATGACCTCGAACCACCCGTCACCCGAGTCGCGGATGTCCTCGGCCCCCGCATCGAGGGCGACCAGCATCACATCGTCCTCGGAGCCTTTCACGTGGATCAAGCCTTTCTGATGGAAGAGATAACCGACGGACCCAGGCTCGCCGAGGTTGCCGCCGCTTCTAGTGAATGTGGAGCGGACGTCTGAAGCAGCCCTGTTCCTGTTGTCGGTGAGAATCTGCACGTAGAGCGCTACGCCTCCGGGGCCGTAACCCTCGTACCAGATCTCCTCATAGTGGGCGCCTTCGACTTCCCCGGTGCCCCGTTTGACCGCACGGTCGATGTTGTCGTTGGGCATCGAGGCCACCTTGGCCTTGTAGATGGCGGTCGCGAGCGTCGGGTTGAAGTCCGGATTGCCCCCTCCCTCACGGGCCGCGATCTCGATCGCCTTGGCAAGCTTTCCGAACAACTTGCCGCGTGCCGCGTCCTGGCGGCCTTTGCGGTGCTTGATGTTTGCCCACTTGGAATGTCCTGACACGGGTTCCCTCAGATCAGATCGATCAAGAGTTGGTGGATCCGGGCGTCACCGGTCAACTCGGGATGGAAGGAGGTGGCGAGGATCTTGCCCTGACGAACCATGACAGGGTGTTCGTCGATGTCGGCGAGGACCTCTACGTCGGCGCCCACTTTCTCGACCCAGGGGGCGCGGATGAAGACGGCGTGGAAAGGCTCCTCCAAGCCATGGACTTCGAGAGCCGATTCGAAGGACTCGTTCTGCCGGCCGAAGGCGTTGCGTCGAGCCACGACGTCGAGGACGCCCAGAAGCGGCTGGTCGCCGTCGGTCACGGCGCCGGCCAGCAGGATGAGTCCGGCACAGGTGCCGTAGGTGGGGAGCCCGTCTTCGATGGATCTCCGCAGAGGCTCGATCAAGCCGAAGCGGACTGCCATCTTGCCGATGGTGGTCGACTCTCCTCCCGGGATCACCAGTGCGTCGATCGCCCCGAGCTCGTCCGGGGTCTTGACCGGTGCCGCCGCCACACCGAGCGACTCGAGAGTGTGGAGATGCTCCCGGACGTCCCCCTGAAGGGCAAGGACGCCAACGGTGGTCATCTCACCATCCTCGCTCTGCGAGACGCTCCGTGTCCCTGAGAGTGTCGATCTCGATTCCGGGCATGGCCTCGCCGAGACCGCGGGAGACCTTGGCCACCACTTCAGGCTCGTTCCAGAAGGTGGTCGCTTCGACGATCGCCCGGGCATAGGCCTCTGGCCCGGAGCTCTTGAAGATCCCGGACCCGACGAACACACCGTCGACGCCGAGCGACATCATCAGGGCAGCATCCGAAGGCGTCGCGATGCCCCCTGCTGCAAAGTTGACCACTGGCAGTTTGCCGGTCGAAGCCACTTCGCGGACGAGATCGAAGGGGGCTCCGTGGTCACGGGCGGCAGACATCAGCTGCGCCTCGTCCATGGTGGTCAGAGCACGCAACTCGTTGGTCACTGTGCGCATGTGACGCACGGCTTCGACGACATTGCCGGTGCCCGCCTCGCCCTTGGTGCGGATCATCGCCGCACCCTCCCCAATGCGCCTCAGCGCTTCGCCCAGGTTGCGTGCACCGCAGACGAAGGGAGTGGTGAACGCCCATTTGTCGACGTGGTGCTCATCGTCGGCAGGTGTCAACACTTCGGATTCGTCGATGTAGTCGACACCGAGGGCCTGGAGGACCGATGCCTCGGCGAAATGACCGATCCGGCACTTGGCCATGACCGGGATGGTGACCGCGGCCTGGATCTCCTCGATCTTGGTCGGGTCTGCCATCCGGGCAACACCACCGTGCTTGCGAATGTCAGAGGGGACGCGTTCCAGGGCCATCACAGCGACGGCGCCCGCCTCCTCGGCGATCTTTGCCTCGTCGGAGGTAACGACATCCATGATGACGCCGCCTTTGAGCATCTCAGCGAGGCCTCTCTTGACGCGATCTGTACCGGTTTCCACTTCTGTCGGCTCCATTGGGGTAACTCCGATTGTACAGGCTCGCCTTCGCTGGCCTAAGTGACCACCTCGTCGTAGAGCTCGCGATATACGCCCCCGATGACACTCCAGTCGTGTTCGTCAGCCAACCGTCGGCCAAGCTCCGCCAGCCGGTCTCGCTCGATGGGGTCCCCGAGCAGATCGATCACTGCCGTGGCCAGTGCTCCGCTGTCCCCGACAGGGAAGAATCGGGCGGCCTCCCCGGCCAAGTCGCGAAAGGGCTCGAGATCCGAGGCGACGACGGCGGCGCCGGCCGCCATTGCCTCCAGCAGGACGATCCCGAACGATTCCCCTCCCGTCTGTGGTGCGACGTACACCGAAGAAGAGCTCAGCTGCGTGGCTTTGGTGCCTTCGTCCACCCTTCCCATCCAGGTCGGCCCGGTACCGTCTCGCCGCGCTCCCATGACCACGAGTCTGGCCTGCGGTCGAGCGGTCTCGATCCTCTCCCATGCCTCCAGGAGGACATCGAGGCCCTTTCTCGGCTCGTCCCGGCCCAGGAACGCGACCTTCCCGACCTCACGACGGGTTTGGACCCTCATCGAGGCCACGTCGAGCCCGTTGGGAATGACTCGGACCTCCAGGCGGCCCTCGGGAAGGACCCCCGCCGCGGCATGGCTGACCGCCGTCACCATGCTGGTGTTCCCCAACAGCCGGCTCAGGAACGGTCGGGTCAACCGGTATCCGAGACGTACGGCCCGACCGGGAGCGGCGTGAAACGTGGCCACCACCGGGGGCCCGGCATGGGTGGCAAGCAACGACACCAGCGGCATGAGCGGCTCGTGGACATGAAGCAGATCCAGATCGGCCGAAGCGGCTCTGATCCGCCTCCGCGATCTCGGGTCTGCTGCGATGGGGGCCATGGATCCGTTGCCGGGTACTGAGATGCTCTCGCCGAGATCGACACCCGGCACGCCGTCGGGCAGTCCGGGACCCATCACGACAGGATCGTCTCCCCAGGTCCTCAGATAGGCGGCCAGGCCGAGGACCTGAGCCTGGACCCCGCCAGGGACCGACAGGTTGTAAGGGCTCACCAGACCGATTCGCAAACCGCTCATTCCCGATCGGAGGGCCAGTTGGGCTGGACCAGGTGCCACTGTTGCGGCGCCGCCCTGATCAAGGACTCCATCTCCACGGCGAGGTCCTGCGTCATCGTGCGCACCTTCTCGCTGCGGGTTCCCTCGGCCGGGACCGGGATCGCCGGCCTGATCACCACCCTGTAGCCGTCGTCCCCGTCGTAATAGGACGCGACCGGGAGCAGTGGAGCCCCTGTGCGAAGGGCGAGGGTGGCCGGGCCCGCGGGGAGCGTGGTCTCCTCACCGAAGAAAACAGCCGGGACCCCGCGACCCTTTAGGTCGCGGTCGGCAAGGAGGGCCACGGCCTTGTTGGCGGACAGGGCTGCCTCCAGCTTCCTCATCACCTCGGTGCCCCCGGTGGCGAGGACGACCTCGATACCGAAATCGGCCCGCATCTTGGTGAACCAGTCGGTGATTCGGCGATTGGGCAGGTTCTCGGCGACGGCGACCACGGGCACCTTCACGTCGACGGAGACCGGTGCGGCCACCTCCCAATTTCCGACATGGGGCAGCCCGTAGATCATCCCCCGTCCTTCTTCCCGCGCCCCGATTATCTGCTCCAAGCCGTCCACGATCGTCTGAGATCGAAGCTCATCGACCCTCTTTCCTCGGGCCCAAAGCGCCTCGGCGTAATACCGGCCGTAGGACTTCATGACTGATCGGGCCGCTCGACCGGCTTCGGCTTCGTCACCAAGCACCCGTCTCATGTGCCGCTCGGACATGGTGCGCCTGCCCTTGGCGGTGGCGTGCCAGATCTCGCCCCCAAATCGTCCCAGGGACCGGGCAGCCGAAGCAGGAAGCAGGCCGATGAGCCCCGCGCCGGCGCGGAGGGCGAGGTAGCCGGGAATTTCGCTCACTCGAACGAACGGTAGGTGTCGATGAATCGCATCAAGGCGGTTATCCACACCAGGATCACGAAGATCCAGAGCATCGGCTCGACAAGACCGAGAAGCAAACCGACAGTGAAGAGAAGGACTCTCTCAGCGCGGCCCATGAGCCCCGCCTTGCCATTGAAGCCCTCGACCTCGGCCCGGCTCCTGATGTAGGGAACGAGCATCGCACCGCCGATGGCGAGGACGATGAGGAGAAGAGCCGCCGCATCACCGGTCTCACGGGCAATGGCCACGCCGAGCCCGGCGAACGCCGCTATCTCACCGATACGGTCGAACACCGAGTCCAGGAAAGCACCGCGGGCGGTGACCATCCCCGCTGCACGTGCCACCGAGCCATCGAGACCATCGAGAATCGAGCCGACCAGCACGATGACCGCACCGGAACGCAAAGCGCCGGTCGAGATCACTATCGAGCCCACGATGACGATGGCGAGCCCGAGGGCGGTCATCGCGGTCGGAGTCACCCCGATGGAGGCCAGGGCCCTGCCGATGGGCTCGAGAAAGCGGGTGACCCGGGGTCGCACCCTTGTGTCGATCACGACGGAGCAAAGTAGCAGGCCCGACCTTGTGGTCCGGTTCTGAGGCAGGGTTAGGATCGGCGTCTCGCACGAAGTGGAGGTCCATGTTGTTACCCGAGAAAGTTCGCAACGTCGCCCTCGTCGGTCATGGCGGGAGCGGCAAGACGACTCTCGCCGAGGCCCTCCTCTTCGTCGGTGGCGCCACGAACAGACGAGGAACCGTGGAACAGGGCACGACTGTGCTCGACTTCGAGCCCGAGGAGGTCGACCGGGGCATCTCGCTCGGGTTGGGAGTAGCGACTTTCAACTGGAACGAACATCGCATCAACCTGATCGACACGCCCGGCTCCAGCGACTTCTCTGGCGATGCCCGTGCTGCCCTACGAGCCGTCGACCTCGCCCTCTTCGTGGTATCGGGTGTCGACGGCGTTGAGGTTCAGACCGAACAACTCTGGAAGGTCGCGGAGGAGGAGGGCATCCCACGGGCTGTCGTGGTGACCAAGCTCGATCGCGACCGGTCTTCCTTCGAGCGAACCCTGGATCAACTGCGGGATTCGTTCGGCAAGGCGATCGCCCCGATCCAGGTTCCGATAGGAAGCGAAGAGGGCCTGCGGGGACTGGTGCGGGTGGCCTCCGAACGCGCCTACGAGTACGCCGAGGAAGAGAAGGAGGGCAAGGAGGTCGACCTGCCCTCCGAGGTCGAGGAATTGGTCCATGCCGCTCACACCGCCCTCGTCGAGACTGTTGTCGAGACGGACGACGAGATGATGGAGGCCTATTTCGAAGGCAAGGAGCCCTCCCGTGAGCAGATAGTGACCACGATTCACAAGGGGATCGTGGCCGGCGATATCCAACCCGTCCTGGTCGCTTCGGCCGAGAGACTCATTGGCATCGACCTGCTTGCCGAGTTCATCGTCGACTACGGACCCAACCCGTTGGAGCGCATACTCCCCACTCTGACCAGCGGAGACCCCACTCCCCCGTCCCCCGATGGGCCGACCGCCGCTTTCGTCTTCAAATCAGTGTCCGACCCGTTTGTCGGGCGCATCTCCCTATTTCGGATCTATTCGGGCACGGTCAAGGCGGACCAGGAGCTCGATGTGGCCGGCGGGGGCAAGGTGAGGCTCCACAATCTCTTCAAGCTCCAGGGCAAGGAGCACAACGACGTGCCGGATCTCCCCACCGGAGGGATCGGGGCAGTGGCCAAGGTGGACAACTTGAGGGTCGGCGACACCTTGCGCAGCAGCGGCAGCAACATCACGATCGCCCCCATCTCCTATCCCCGACCCGTCGCCGAAGTTGCGATCACTCCGAGATCCCATCACGACGAGGAAAAGCTCTCCACAGCCCTGCATCGGATCGAGGAGGAGGACCCGACCATCCGTGTGGAGCGCCGCTCCGACACCGGTGAAACAATTCTCGCCGGTCTCGGCGACACCCATCTCGATGTCACCGTTGCCCGAATCCACAGGAAGTTTGGTGTCGAGGTTGACACCGCGCTCCCCATCATCCCTTATCGGGAGACGATCACGACCAGCGCCCAGGCCGAGGGCAAGCACAAGAAGCAATCGGGGGGGCGGGGCCAGTTTGGTGTCGCCCTGGTCAAATTCGCCCCACTGCCCAGGGGCTCCGGGTACGAGTACATCGACTCGATCAAGGGCGGGTCGATTCCCCGACAGTTCATTCCCGCCGTCGACAAGGGCATCCAGGAGGCCCTGAACAGGGGGGTCCTCGCCGGCTACCCCGTCATCGACATCTCAGCCGAGGTCTACGACGGGAAGTACCACGCGGTCGACTCCGATGAGATGTCGTTTCGGATGGCAGGCATCCAGGCCGTAAGGGCGGCTATCCAGGACCTCAAGCCAATCCTGCTCGAGCCGGTCATGAAGGTAACTGTGACCGTGCCCGAGGATCATCTCGGTGACGTGATGGGAGACATCAACTCCAAGCGTGGGAAAGTGCTCGGGATGGAGGGCGATGGCACACTGCGGTCAGTGATCGCCGAGGTGCCCATGGCCGAGATACAGCAGTATGCGGCGGAACTGCGATCATTGACGTCGGGCAGAGGAAGCTTCGACGTGGAGTTCGATCACTACGCCGAAGTGCCGCACAACGAGGCGCAGCAGGTGATAGCCGCGTCTCGGGACGCAGAAGACTGAAGGCAGGGAAGGGACTGGAATGACAGACGCCGTCATCCGATTTCGCGACAAAGAGTCTCGGCTCGATGTGATCGAGAGTGTCGAGGGCCAGGTCGCGGCGGATATCGGCGGGCTGAGAAGGGACTTGGGCTTGACCACTCTCGATCGTGGCTTTGCCAACACCGCCGAAAGCGTCTCGGCGGTTTCCTATGTCGGTGGCGAGGAGGGGGTCCTCCATTACCGGGGCTATTTGATCGAGGAGCTCGCCGAGCAGGCAACCTTCCTCGAGGTCGCGTATCTCCTCCAGTACGGGGAGTTGCCCACCAAGGCAGAGCTCGAGGCCTATGAGGAGTCGATTTCTCTTCACACCCTGCTTCGGGAGGACATGAAGCACCTGTTCGAGGCCTTCCCCCACAGCGCCCACCCGATGCAGATCCTCGCCTCGGCCACGTCGGCTCTGGCCACCTACTACCCCGACGCCCTCGACCCTCATGACGTAGAAGCGGTCGACATCAGCGCCAGACGATTGATCGCCAAGACGCCGACCATGATCGCTTGGTCGTACAAGTACTCCGTCCACCAGCCGTACATCTATCCGCAGAACGACCTCGGCTACCTGTCCAACTTCCTGCACCTGATGTTCTCGGTCCCAGCCGAGGCGTACGCCGCGGATCCCGTCGTGGCACGTGCCCTCAACATGCTCCTTGTGCTTCATGCCGACCACGGGCAGAACTGCTCGACCTCGGCAGTGCGTCTCGTTGGGTCCAGCCAGGCGAACCTGTTCAGCTCGGTGGCGGCCGGGATCCACGCCCTCTCCGGCCCGCTGCACGGTGGAGCCAACCAAGAGGTCCTCGAGATGCTCGAGGGGATCGTCTCAGCTGGAGGCGACGTGGCGCCATTCGTGGCCAGGGCGAAAGACAAGGACGACCCTTTCCGGCTCATGGGTTTCGGCCACCGCGTCTACAAGAACTTCGACCCGAGGGCGCGAATCATCAAGCGTGCCGCCGACGACGTGCTCGACGCCCTTGGCATCGACGACGATCCCCTACTCGACGTCGCCATGCAGCTCGAAGAGGTCGCCCTGTCGGATGACTATTTCGTGGAGCGAAAGCTCTATCCCAACGTCGATTTCTACTCGGGGATCATCTACCGGGCGATCGGGTTCCCCACCGACATGTTCACTGTGCTGTTCGCACTGGGCCGCTTGCCCGGGTGGATTTCCCAGTGGCGGGAATTGCTCGCCGACCCGACGACGAGGATCTTCCGCCCCACCCAGGTCTATGTCGGGCCGGACCGACGCCCCTATGTCCCGATCGGGGACCGCTCCTAGACCCTCTCGACCGGTTCGACGTACGGCTCCTCGGCGACGTCGCCTGACACCGCATCGACCACCACCAGGGCGCGCTGGTCTGGCGGCTCCGACGCGGAGTAGAGCACGACACTCCAGCGTGGCCGGGAGCGAATGCCCTGGAAGGTGACCGCTGCCGAGGCATGCCCGACAGGGAAGCCGACTGCGGCGCCGGCTTTTGAGAGCGCCCGGGCCTCATCGACAGCCAGGGGCCACGCCGAGGCGAAGTTCCAGGCGGCAAGGCCCAAGAGCCCGATGGCCGGTACCCAGCCCTCGTCGATCAACAACACTGCGATCACCGCTGCCGCGACGAAGACCCACCCTGCGATCCGTCGCCGCGTCGGGGACGGGAACCGGTAGGGAGCCTCGACGTTCGAGTCGAGCTCCTCCTCGATCGCCAGGGAATCGGCCAGATCCCGCTCGATGTGGATGCCTGATCGGTCGACCCGCGGCTCCTCCCCCGGGTCGGTCATGAGCCGAGCACCCCAGTGCGGGGGTCTGGGGGTCGCCCCCCAGGTTTGGCTGCCATGGTGGCGAGACGATTGGTCGCTTCGATCAGCGGCACTCCCCGCGTGTCCCGCTCCTCTCCGTAGAGCCTCAGGCCGACGGTGGAGCTGGACACGTCGTCATCGCCGACGACCATGACAGCGGGATGCTTGTGGGTGAGGGCTTTCCGGATCTTCTCGCCGACCGTGTCGTCGGAATCGTCGACCTCCACCCGGAGCCCGGCATCCCGGAGCCGCTCCGCAATCTGGTTGGCGTACTCATGGTGACGATCCGCCACCGGCACGACGGATACCTGGACGGGCGCCAGCCACATCGGGAATGCCCCGGCGTGATGCTCGATCAGCACCCCCATGAATCGCTCCAGCGAGCCGGCCTTGGCGCAATGGATCATGTAGGGGCGCTCGGAGACATTCCCGGCGGCGGTGTACTCCAGGCCAAACCGCTCGGGCAGGATCAAGTCGAGTTGGATCGTCGACAGCTGCCACCTGCGGCCAATGGCATCCTTGACGTGCATGTCGATCTTCGGGCCGTAGAAGGCGCCCTCGCCGGGGGCTATCCGGAAGCTCACCCCCGAGTCTTCCAAAGCTTTGGCCAGGGTCTTCTCGGCGAAATCCCATCGATCCTGCTCACCGACCGGGGCCTTCTCCGGCTGAGTGCTCAGATCAGCCTCGATTTCGCTGAACCCGGCGTCCCTGAGCCAGGTGAGCACGAAGTCGAGGTGCAGGGCGAGCTCGGACCCCAGCTGGCCGCCGGTGCAGAAGGTGTGGGAGTCGTCCTGGGTGAAGCCACGGGCCCGGAGCAGACCGTGGACCACGCCCGACTTCTCATAGCGGTAGACGGCGCCGAGCTCGGAAAGACGGACCGGAAGATCGCGGTATGACCTCGGCCTGCTCTTGTAGACGAGGATGTGAAACGGGCAGTTCATCGGCTTGACCCGGTATTCCTGCTCGTTGTCGAGTTCCATGCCCGGGAACATGTATTCGGCGTAGTAGTCGAGATGGCCCGAGGTCCACCACAAGTCGGACTTGGCCAGATGCGGCGTGAAGACGAAGTCGAAACCGAATCGCTGATGCAGCTCGCGGCTGTGGTCCTCGACGATCTTGCGGAGCATCCCTCCCTTCGGGTGCCAAACGACCAGGCCCGATCCGAGCTCGGGTGGGAAACTGAACAGGTCGAGCTCGGCACCCAGCCGGCGATGATCACGTTTCTCAGCTTCTTCCAGCTGGGTCAGGTAGGCGTCGAGTTCCTTCGGAGACGGCCAGGCGGTCCCATAGATCCGCTGCAATTGATCTCGCTTCTCGTCACCCCTCCAGTACGCCCCGGAGCTGCGAAGCAGCTTCACGGACGGGATCCTTCCGGTGGAAGGGAGGTGAGGCCCACGGCACAGGTCGACGAAGTCGATATTCCGGTAGACGGTGACGTCCTCCCCGGGGGTGACCTCACTCGGCTCCACACTCTCGATGATCTCCGTCTTGAACGGGTGTGCGCCAAACATGGCGAGGGCATCGGACCTGGAAAGCGCCTCGCGCTCGAATGGTTGGTCTTGAGAGATGATCTCCTTCATCCGCGCCTCGATGCGATCGAGATCGTCAGGCGTGAACGGCTCGTCGACCTTGAAGTCGTAGTAGAAGCCATTGTCGATCGCTGGCCCGATGGCAAACGTCGAGCCCTCGAACAGGTCGAGGACTGCTTGGGCGAGCACGTGCGCCGACGAGTGGCGAAGTACGTCTAGGCCCTCTTCGCTGTCGAGAGTGACAACCGCGAAATCACCCGATTCGTCGAGCGGGCGGCTCAGATCTCTGAGGTCTCCATTCAATTTGACCGCCACTGCAGACCGGGCCAGTCCGGGACCGATGGACTCCGCGACTTCGAGACCGGTGACACCATCGGGGTGCTCGAACACGGTTCCGTCGGGATAACGAAGCTCTAGTGACACGGGGTTATCTCGCTAGCCTGGGCCGGGCACAGAAGGCTAACTGGCTCGAAGACGCAACCGAGCCGGTCATCGGGTCACCAGTGACAGGGGGAACAACAGCGTATGGATGCCAGAGAGCTCGTGACGAAGCTTCACCCCGACGGGTTGGTCAGAGAGCTGTCCTCCGGGGCCAACAAGGTGTTTCGGGTCATCGATGCCGAGCGGAGCACGATCGTGAAGGTCTATCCGGTCACGTCACGGGAGCGGCGGGAGCGGCACGCCCTCGAGGCACTGGCCGCCATACCTTCGGTGCCCCGGATCATCAATCACGGGACCGAAGGCGAAATGGCCTGGCTCGAGATGAACGATGGCGGCCACTGGAACCTGGCCAATCTCCCCAAGAACCTCGATTCGATCGAAGCATCCGGCGCGGCGCTGCGTGACATCCACACTTCTAACGCTGACATCACGAACCTGGCCGCCGGCATCGATTCCGACTATGTGCTGAGCCATTACAGGTCGACCATCGAACGATTGGGTCGTTATCGCCGCCGATTCGGTATGGATCAGACGGTGCTCGACAAGGCGCTCGAACTGGACCCACCCATGGCTACCGCTCCCGTGCCTGCCCATACCAAGCCGACACTCTCCAAGTTCATCATCAACGAGGAGGGGATGATCACCATCGTCGACTGGGAATGGGCAACCCGGGCCCCGCGCGAATGGGACCTGGCCTTGGCAGTTTGGCGTCTCGCTTCCCGGATCGGGGAAGATGCATCGGCTGCGTTTCGGAGCGGATACGGAGCAGAGCTCCCCGAGAGCCAGTATCGGCCGTGGGTGGCCTATCACGCCGCCATGATGATGCTCGAGGCGGCCGAGGTCCGTGAGGGCCGGCTTGGCGACCTCGGATACCTGGTCAACGACCTGACCGAGGCAGTCCTCGGGACTTAACAGCCTTCGATCGCAAATCCACGGTTTTCGCGACCTCCTCTCTTAGCCTCATACGGCTGACACAAGGAGGACGGACGTGTTGGAAGCATTGGTCGCGGTCACAGCGACGACAGGTCTGTTCGCCCTGGCGAAGGGGATACGGGGCAACCATCAATATCGGGTCGATCCACGGTTGGTTGTTCCACGGGACGAGCGAGGCGACGACCTGCCATGCCCATGGTGTTATGGGCCGACCTACGAGGAGGACACCCGTTGTTCGGGGTGTGGCCGTTCATTCGGTTGAATGGGGCGCTAGCCCTGTAGAAAGACCCGACAACCGACATAGGGTGTAGACGTGAGCAGGGTAGGACTGGTGCTCGGTGGTGGGGGGATCACCGGTGCGGCCTATGAGATGGCCGCCCTGATGTCGATTCGCCTTGCCACCGGGTGGGATCCGGATCAGGCAGATGTCGTGGTTGGCACATCGGGTGGCGCCTTCGTCACTGCTCTGGTCAGGAACGATGCGCTCACACTCGATTCCCTGGTCTTGCCCAGCGACGATCGCGACGATGTCGCAGAGAGAATCAGGGGTCATGTCTTCACGAAGAACGGTGGTGTCCAGGTTCGTCATTGGGTCAGACATGGGATCGTCCCCGGACTGCGAGACCCCGGCCTCACTCTCTTCCTCGGCTCTCCGGCGCCTTATGAGGCCACCGGAGTCACCGAATGGGTGACCAACCAGATCGGCGAGGAATGCGCCGGGCGCTGGCCGACGAGGCCCACTGCTGTCATCGCCTTCGATATCGCCGCACGACGCCGCGTGGTGTTCGGCGCCGAATCGGCACCCGAGGCCGGCATGGCTGACGCTGTCGCCGCCTCGTCGGCTATTCCGCTCCTGTTCAGGCCCTACCCGATCGATGGGCGTCTCTATGTCGATGGCGGTGTGGTCTCGGGCACGCATGCCGATGTGGTGCTCGGCTCAGAGAAGCCTTTGGACCTCGTGCTCGTCCTTGCCCCGATGGCAGCCGACGTCTCACGCAAACGTGCTCGCTTTCACGAGAAGATGTTCGACAGGGTCGGGCAGCGATCCCTGACCGAGGAGATCACCCTGATCAAGGAGGCGTGGCCACACTGCGAAGTCGTCGTGCTGAGCCCATCTCCATCTGTCCAGAACTCCATGCGTCCCAATCCGATGGACTCTCGGCGGGCCGTGGCGACTTTCATGCGAACTCTGATCTCGATGAAGCGCACGTTGGCCCAGCCCGAGGTTTGGGACCGCCTCGACGATCACCTCCGGCCACGTGCTCGTACGAGGCGAATCGCCCTCCGATAGCTCGACGGGCAATCTCAGTCGCTCAGCGCCGGACTACGTTGTCTGTCAACGAGAGGAGCCGCCTTGGCTGTCAGACCCACTCATTTCGAGTTCTACTCGGCCGATCCCCGAGCCACCGTCGAGTTTCTCACCACCGTGTTCGGGTGGCGTGTCGAGCAGTGGGAGGACCAGGATTACTGGCTCGTCGACACCGGCGATGGACCGGGGATCAACGGCGCCGTGGCCCTTGCCGGTGATGATGGCCCGAAGACGCTCAACACCTGCGACGTCGAGGATCTGGATGCTGCCATCGAGGCGGTCCAGATCGGAGGCGGGCAGCTCTTGACCGATGTCATGGAGTTGCCCGGCGTGGGTCGATGGGTGCAGGTCGAAGGGCCTGGTGGCGAGGAGTTCGGTCTGATGGAGCCGACCCGAGTCTGACCCTGTCAGCCGATGGGTTCCAAACCTCCTGTGTTGGCTCCAGAGATAACGGCGACAACGCTCTCTCCCGGAACGGGCAGGTAGGCCTCACTTGCCAGGGCTGCGATCGGGGCGCATGCCGCCGGCTCGGCCAGGACCCGGCACGTCTCCCACAACCATGTCTGCGCTCTCACGATGTCCTGATCCGACACCAGGACCGATTGGTCGATCCATTCATTGGCGCGCCAGGCGTGGTCGCCGAGCCGGGAGGCGCCAAGGGCGGAAGCGGCGATCCCGCCCACGGCCACATCGACCGGCCCGCCCGCCTCCCGGGCAGCATGAAGGGCAGGACACCCCTCCGACTCCACACCGACCACGGTGGCACCGTCACGGACCCAGCTGGCGATTCCACCGATCAACCCGCCACCTCCCACGGCTACCAGGATCGAGGCCGGTCCCGGGACCTGTTCGATGATCTCCATGCCGCAGGTCCCTTGACCTGCCACCACATCGGGTTGGTCATAGGCATGGATCTCGTGGGCCCCCGATTCCCGCGCCCACTCTCGCGACGCGGCCAGCGCGTCGGGGTAGTAGCCGGGCACGACGCGTACATCGGCTCCCAATCCGGCGATCCGCCCCACCTTCTCCTCGGGCGAGCTCCCGGGAACGAATACGGTCGCCGCGTGAGCCAGGGCTCCGGCGGCATAGGCAACGGCCAGCCCGAAATTCCCGCCTGAGGCCGCGACGACCCCGCTCTCGGGCACGGCCCGTTTGGTCAGGTCGGAGAACGCCCCACGCACCTTGAACGAGCCCGTTGGCTGCATCGAGTCGAGTTTGAGAGTGAGTCGGTACTGCCCGCCCATCGCGCGCCCGAGATCCAGGGTCGGCGTCCGCCGCACGAAACGCCCTATCCGATGCGCGGCGGCTTCGATATCGGCCCTTGTGATCTCCTCGAGCACCTGGCGAGCGTATGCGGCGAAGATGGGACCGGTCGTAGCCTGCGACAAATGACCCCCATCGATCTCGGCCCGTTCCCGTCCGCCTCCGGCTTCGATACGGCAGTTGAGCTGGATGATTCTGACCCGCTCGCCGGATTCAAGGAGAGGTACGTGTTCTCCGATCCGGACCTCATCTACCTCGACGGGAACTCCCTGGGGAGGCTGCCGTCGGCTGCTGCGCCCATTGTCGAACAGGTGGTTCGTCACGAATGGGGAGACCGTCTCATCAGATCCTGGAACGACGGCTGGTGGGATCTCCAGCTCGAAATCGGGGACCGGCTAGCACCGATTATCGGGGCCGGTCCCGGTGAGGTGATCATCTCCGATTCGACTTCGGTGAACCTGTACAAGCTGGCCACAGCAGCGCTGAGGGCACGACCCGGCAGGGACAAGATCATCTCCGACGATTCCAATTTCCCGACCGACGTCTATGTCTTGCAAGGGGTAGCAGCGGCGGGTCAGGCGACACTCGAGATCGTTGCTACCGAGGACACAACTGACCCCATGGGGGTCTTGGAATCCGCCTTGGACGAGAGGACCGCGTTCGTCTCTTTGTCACACACTGCTTTCAAGTCGGGCTACACCTACGACCTCGCCGGAATGACCGAGAAGGTGCATCGACTCGGAGGTTTGGTGTTATGGGACCTCAGTCATTCCGTCGGCGTGGTGCCGATCCATCTGGAGGAAGCCGGTGCAGACCTGGCGGTCGGCTGCACCTACAAATACCTGAACGGGGGCCCGGGGTCGCCCGCATTCCTCTATGTGAGAAGATCCCTGCACAGCTCTCTGGACAACCCGATCACGGGTTGGTGGGGGCACGCCGAGCCGTTCGACTTCGATCTCGACTTCCGACCCACAGGCG
>JARDZU010000106.1 GCA_029240695.1 Acidimicrobiia bacterium
TAACCTGTCGTGACCGCGAGGTCCCGTCGTCCAGTGGCCTAGGACGCCGGCCTTTCAAGCCGGAAACGCCGGTTCGAATCCGGTCGGGACTGCCAGCCAGGAAAGCGCATGTCGGTCGAGACCATCCTCGTTTTCAACAACCTCTTCGCGATCCTCACCCTGATCGCCGGGGCCGGGTCCATCGGTCTCCTCGTGTATCGGGCAGTGAAAGGTCCCGAGGCGGTGGCATTGCTCGGGGACAAGGCGATCTGGCTCGCGTTCACCGTTGCCTTGGTGGCCACCGTCGGGTCGCTGTTGTACTCCGACGCTTTCCATTATGTGCCCTGCCGTCTCTGCTGGTTCCAGCGCATCGCGATGTACCCATTAACCATCGTCCTTTTGGTGGGCGCGATCAGGCGTGAGGCAGTGGTCAAGTTCTACGCCCTGCCCATCGCCCTCATTGGTCTGGCCGTCTCGATCTATCACAACTTCGTTCAGTTCTTCCCCAGTCTCGAGGGCGGGTCGTGCGACCCGGCGGTCCCCTGCTCCGCCCGCAGCATCGAGATGTTTGGCTTCATGGACCTGCCGTTTATGGCTGGAATTGGGTTTATCGTTATCGCCGTCTTACTCGCCTTCTACACGAAAGCCTCCGAATGACCGCGACGAAGAAACCCAAGCCCGGTACCAAGGACACAAGGAATAACTCCACACTGTGGTGGATCCTCGGTGGGATAGTCGGTCTGGGTCTGATCGTGGCCCTGGCCATCTCGATCGCCGGCGAGGAGCCGGTCGACGAAAGCCTCGGCTACGGCGACCCGACTGTCACCGGAGACCCCCTGCCGGTCTATGCCGCGGGGCAAGAGGATGTCTCGGTCGGGCTCACCGCACCCACCGTCGAAGGCGCCGATTGGGAAGGAAACCCCGTCACCATCGAGCCCAATGGCACTCCGAAGATCATCGTCTTCCTCGCCCACTGGTGCCCTCATTGCCAGGCCGACGTGCCTGTTATCCAGCAGTGGGTCAACGATGGCAACTTGCCAGACGATGTCGAGCTGATCTCCGTCGCCACTGCGACCGACAGGCTCCGTCCCAACTGGCCACCCCAGGACTGGCTGGAGGAGGAGGGCTGGACCGCCCCGGTGATCATGGATGACCAGATCGGGACGGTGGCCGGCAACTACGGGATGTCCGGCACCCCGTTCTACGTCGTGCTCGACGGCGAGAACAACAATCTGGGCCGGGTGTCGGGCGAGATCGGCGCCGCAGGTGTCGACCAGTTGGTGCAGGTGGCCGAGGCCTCGATCGAAGGATGATCAGGCCTCCAGGGACCTGATCTTCTCCAGACGTCTCACGTGTCGGTCCTCGCGTGAGAACCGTGCCTCGAGGAACGTCGTGACCAGTTCTTCCGCCAGCGACTCGCCGATCACGCGTGACCCGAGGCTGAGCACATTCACATCGTCGTGCTCCACCATTTGATGGGCGGTGTAGGTGTCGTGGGCAATCGACGCCCTGATCCCTTGGAGCTTGTTGGCGGCCACCGCCGCCCCTGCGCCGGAGCCACAAATGAGAACGCCCCGGTCGGCGCGACCGTCCAAAACGGCCTGGGCCACAGCGGCCGCATAGTCCGGGTAGTCGACCGGCTCGGCGGAGTGGGTCCCCAGGTCGTACACGGCATGACCGGACTCGGCGAGCCACGTCGACAAGTGCTCTTTCAACGGATAGCCGGCGTGGTCGGAACCGAGTGCGATTCTCATCTCGGGCGGCAGAGTAGCCAGACCACCCGCCCCGGCCCTGCATGGGGTTGGCCCCACACTTAACTACATTCGCCTGAATGTCCAAGTTGGTTGTCGAGGGCGGAGCGCGTCTCCAGGGGACTGTCGGCGTGCTGGGGGCCAAGAACGCCGTGCTCAAGGAGATGGTCTCTGCACTCCTCGCTCCGGGTCGGCACCGTCTGACCAATGTGCCGTCGATCCTCGACGTCGGGCTGATGTGTGAGGTCCTGGAGCACACCGGATGCAGGGTGGAGCAAGGCGATCACGAGCTCTGGGTGGTGGTTCCCGACCAGCTCCTCCCCGAGGCGCCGATCGAGCTGGTGCGGCAGATGCGGGCCTCGATCGTCGTGCTCGGTCCCCTCCTCGCCCGGTGTGGAGAGGCGCGTGTCGCCCTGCCCGGCGGCGACGACCTCGGCGCCCGGCCCATAGACATGCATCTCAATGGCCTGGAGGCGATGGGGGTCGACTTCAAGCTGGTCCATGGAGAATTGGTGGGTCGTGTCGACGGCCGACTCAAGGGCACCGAGGTCGAGCTGCCCTTTCCCTCGGTGGGCGCAACCGAGAACCTATTGTTCGCCGGAGTGCTCGCCGAAGGCGACACGGTCATAGTCAATGCTGCCCGCGAGCCTGAGATCGAAGACCTGATCACTCAGTTGACCGAGATGGGGGCCAGAATCACCGGCGGCGGAACTTCCCTCGTGACGATTCATGGGGTGGACCGTCTGTCGCCGGCCGAGCACCACGTCGTCCCCGATCGCCTGGAGACGGGGACTTACGCCGCAGCCTCGGCAATCACAGGCGGCGATGTCACCGTGACCGGCTGCTTGCCAGAGCACTTGCGAATGGAGCTGAGAAAGTTCGAGGAGTCAGGTTGCGAGGTCGAACAGGGCAACGGGTGGCTTCGGGTCAAAGGACCAGAGCGACCGACCCCGGTGGACTTCGCCACGCTTCCATTCCCCGGATTTCACACCGACATGCACCCTCAGATGGTCGCTCTGCTGTCGGTGGCGACGGGCACCTCCGTCATCACCGAGAATCTGTACGACTCCCGGTTCCGATATGTCGGCGAGCTGGCACGGATGGGCGCCGACATCACCACCGAAGCTCAGCACGCCATCATCCGGGGCGTCGAGCGACTCTCGGGCTGCCCGGTCCTGGCTCCAGATATCCGCGCCGGGGCGGCCCTGGTGCTCGCCGGCCTGCGGGCAGAGGGCACCACCGAGGTCGGCGAGGCGAGCCACATTGATAGGGGCTATGAGGAGCTCCCGGAGCGACTCAGGTCGCTGGGAGCGAGAATCGAGAGAGCGTGATCGCTCGTCGGGCGCTTGCGGTCATTGTCTTCGTACTCCTTATGGCGTCGCCGGCGATGGCTGCCCGACCTCAGGGAACAGTGGTCGAAGTCTCGGTTCCGGACAACGCCTACCTGGAGATGGGTGATCGGCGCTACAGCGGGCCGTTCAGGGTCACGGCAGAATCCGATGGCGTTGCAGTGGTCGAGGTGGCGTCGCTCGACGCCTATCTGGAAGGGATCAGAGAGGTTCCCTTCAGCTGGCACGAGGACGCTCTGGCTGCCCAGGTCGTCGCCGCACGCACTTATCTCGCCTGGACCCTCCTGGGGGGGCGATCGGAGACCGGCAGCCGCATCGGCTACGACATCTGCGCGACGGCGGCGTGCCAGGTCTATGCCGGCGTGGACGCCGTGCTCGGCGAGGACGGTGATCGCTGGCGCGAGGCGGTCAGCAGGACCACGGGTGAGATCCTGGTTCATGAGGGAGAGCCGGCCCGGGCCTTCTATTCGTCGACCACTGGTCTCCGCACCCGGAACATCGAGGACATATGGCCTGGTTCCGAGCCTGCGCCGTATCTGGTCGGTGTCCCTTCGCCCGGTGAGGACAGCCCGTTCGTGACCTGGTCATGGGAGCTCCCCGGCTATCAGATGGAACAGGTGCTCCGGGAGGCGGACGTGGCCGATGGCGATGTCCATTCGATCGCTACCAGGACGACCGAGGACGGCCAGGGCCCGTGGATGATCGACATTGTTTCGGACTCCGGCACCGTCTCCATGGATACCTGGGCGCTTCGGTCCCAAATCAACGAGGCCGCGGCCATCTTGCCCGGCCTCCTCCCAGCGAAGCGACCGGACGGGGTCGACTATCCGAACACCATCCTGAGTCCGGAGTTCACGATTCGCCGTGAAGTGCGTGTCAGCCGGATCGGTGGCGATGCCCTGGCCATCGCCGTTCCCTACTTCGTCGTCGAGGGGGCCGGCTGGGGGCACCTCATCGGCATGTCCCAGTACGGCGCCCAGGCGATGGCCGAGGCCGGTTCGGCGTATCCCGACATCCTGGCCCACTATTACGGCGGGCTCACACCGGTCCCCGGTGACCAGTTCCTCCCCGAGCAACTTGCAGTTGGCCTCGCCGTAGGCGAGCGATCGGTGGGTATCTCGTCGGATCTGCCGCTCCAGGTGACCGTAGATGGGGCAGACCTTGCCCCGGCCCCTGCAGGCGTCTGGACCTTCCTGTGGGTCGACGGCGTAATCCAGGTGATGCCGCCGGTCCGGATTGCTCCCTGGGGCGGGCCTGACGAATTCTGAGCCCGGCGCCGGCGGTAGAATCCGGAACAAATCCCTACCAGGCAAGGGTTCTTCAAGGCGATGCCAGAGACAACACCAGTGACCATTTCGAGCAGTGTCAAGGTCGACGAAGGCCCGATCGACGTCGACAAGCTGCGGGAGACCCTCGAGTACATAAGGCCTGCAGTCCAGGCCGACGGGGGCGATCTCGTTCTGCTCGGGACAGATGGGGGCAGGGTCGACATCCAGATGGTCGGCGCCTGTGGTGGTTGCCCGCTCTCGATGATGACCCTGAAGGCAGGCATCGAGCGAATCCTGATGGACCGCGTCCCGGGAGTCGTCGAGGTACATGCCAGCGCCGATGTGCCCGGTCTCGACGAGCTCGACAGCCCCAACGGCGTCACCCTTCCCGCTCTCTGACACACCCTTAACCTGTCGCCGATGAGCGACACCGATCTGGCGGCAGGGCGCGTCCGGGATGGTGACCGACGGAGCCTTGCTCGGCTGATCACCGCGCTCGAGTCCGGGGATCCCATCGGTGAGGCCGTTGTCACCTCGCTCATCGATTCCTCGGATGCGCCTGCCCGGAGGGTTGGTATCACCGGCCCACCTGGGGCCGGGAAGTCGACGCTCGTCAATGCGATCGTCGCCGACCTGAGGTCGAAGGGAGACACCGTGGCTGTGCTCGCAGTCGACCCTTCGAGCCCCATAACAGGCGGGGCGTTGCTCGGCGACAGGATCCGAATGCAAGACCACACCGGAGACCCGGGGGTGTATGTCCGTTCCATGGCCTCGCGAGGGCACCTCGGTGGCTTGTCGCTTGCTGCCGCTCCAGCCATCGCCGCCATGGCCCGGGCAAGTTTCGACATGGTTCTCGTCGAGACAGTGGGAGTCGGCCAGTCCGAACTGGAGGTGATGGATCATGTCGACGTCGTCGTCCTGGTCCTGGGGCCCGGCTGGGGGGATCAGATTCAGGCCGACAAGGCCGGGATCGTCGAGATCGCCGATGTGTTCGTGGTCAACAAGGGAGACCGGCCCGGTGTGGACACCGTGCACCGCGCCCTCCTCGAGAGATTGGGCGGCTCAAATGCGCCGGTGCTGATCACCACGGCGATCTCAGGCGAGGGAGTACCCGAGCTGGTCGAGGTGATCCGTTGATTCAGACGTCGTTGCGGTCCGATTGCAGCGCGGCCTGGGCCGCCGCGAGCCTCGCCCCCTCTACGCGAGGTGGACTGCAGGACACGTAGTCGAGGCCGAGTGAGTGGACGAAGTAGATGGAATCCGGGTCGCCACCATGCTCGCCGCACAGCCCGACCACCAGATTCTCATTGGCTTCCCGCCCCTCCCTGGTGGCCACCCGGACCAGCCGTCCGACACCTGGCCGGTCGAGAGTCTGGAACGGGTCCGAGGTGAAGATGCCCTGCTCCAGGTAATCCCTCAGGAACAACCCCTCGGCATCGTCCCGACTCAGCCCGTACGTCATCTGGGTCAGGTCGTTGGTGCCGAATGAGAAGAAATCCGCAACCCCGGCGATCTCGCCTGCGGTCAGGGCGGCCCTGGGCAGCTCGATCATCGTCCCGATCGGGATGGCCAATTCCACCCCTGTCTCCGCCGTCGCGGCTGTGATCTCCGTCTCGATCATCTCCCGCATCCGGATCAGCTCCTCGGCGGCGGCGACCAGGGGGATCATTATCTCGAGGTGGGGTGTGCCCCCCGCCTGGATCCGCCGGGTGAGCGCAGTGGTGGCGGCTCGAGCTTGCATCCGGTACAGGTCCTTGAGCATCAACCCGAGCCGGACCCCGCGCAGGCCGAGCATCGGGTTGTCCTCCTCCCAGCGAGCGACCTGGTCGGACATCGCCTGTAAGTCGTCGATGGGACGGCCCGCCCGGACTCGGCGCAGCATCTCGTGCTCCAACTCGAGACGAGAGGGGAGGAACTCGTGGAGCGGCGGGTCGAGGAGTCGGATCACGACGGGCAGTCCGTCCATCGCCTCGAGCAAGGACTCGAAGTCACCTATTTGCTGTCGTTCCAGGTCGCCGAGGGCCTCCTCCCGATCGGTCGGATTGGTGGAGAGGATCACCCTCTGCACGATGGCGAGACGCTCGCCGAGGAACATGTGCTCGGTCCTGGCTAGCCCGATGCCTTCGGCCCCGTGTCCCCGGGCCAGCGTTGCGTCTTCTGCCGTATCGGCGTTGGCCCTGACTCCGAGGATGCGGATCTGGTCGGCCCATTCGAGGAGGTCACCGAGCTCGGAGGGGACCTCCGGCGGGACGAGTTCCATCTCGCCCTGATAGACGACTCCGGACGTCCCGTCGATGGTGATCACATCGCCGCGACGGATATCGACACTCCCAGTGGAGGCGATGCCCGCCTCGTAATCGACCTGCAGCTGGGCCGCCCCGGTGATGGCGGGCTTGCCCATGCCACGAGCCACGACGGCGGCATGTGATGTCTTGCCCCCCTGACTGGTGAGGATGCCGACCGCCGCCGCCATGCCGTGAATGTCGTCCGGGGTGGTCTCCGGTCGAACCAAGATGACCTCGGCGCCATTCCTCGCCTGATCCACGGCTTCCTCGGAGGAGAACACCACCTTCCCAGTGGCGGCACCGGGGGACGCGGCCACCCCGACCGCGAGCGATGCAGATCCTTTGACCCGATCGGCGATGCGGGGGCGGTGCAGTTGCTCGAGAGAATCAGGTTCGACTCTGGTGACCGCGGTCTCGCGGTCGATGAGCCCCTCGCCGACCATGGCCACGGCCATCTTCACTGCAGCAGCTGCGGTCCTCTTCCCGGCTCTCGTCTGGAGGATGTAGAGCACGTCACGCTCGATGGTGAACTCGATGTCGCACATGTCGCGGTAGTGGGTTTCGAGACCCTCCATGATCTGGAGCAGCCGGCGGTGACACTCGGGATGGAGGTCGGCCAGCTGGTCGAGAGTCAAGGTGTTGCGAATGCCGGCTACGACGTCCTCGCCCTGGGCCCGGGGTAGGTAGTCGCCGTAGATCACCTTCTCGCCGGTGCCGGGGTCACGGGTGAAACAGACACCGGTGCCCGAATCATCACCGAGGTCGCCGAAGACCATCATCTGAATGTTGGCTGCAGTCCCCAAATCATCCGGGATCGAGTGAATCCTGCGGTACTCGACGGCGCGCTTGGTGTTCCACGACAGAAAGACGGCGGTGATCGCCCCCTTGACCTGTTCCATCGGGTCCTCGGGCAACTCACCAGGGCGCTCCTGCTCGACGATGTCGCGGAATCGGGTCGTCGCCGTCTCCAGGTCCTCGGCGCTCAGCTCCGAATCGTCCTCGACGCCTCTCGACCGTCTCAGCTCGGTCAGGACGTCCTGGAAGCGGTGCTCGGGAACGCCGAGCACGACATCCCCATACATCTGAACGAAGCGGCGGTAGGCATCCCACCCGAAATGAGGGTCGCCGGACCACTCGATCAGCGCCTTCACCACGTCGTCGTTGATGCCCAGGTTGAGGACCGTGTCCATCATTCCCGGCATTGAGAACTTGGCGCCGGACCGGACCGAGAGGAGCAGGGGAGCAGGTCCGGACCCGAGGTGTCGACCACTGGTTTTCTCCAGTCGTGCGACTGCGTCCTCGACCTCTGGCCAGAGGTCATCCGGTATCGCGCCGGTGGCCATCGCGGCCCGGCACATATCGGTGGTGATCGTGAACCCGGGGGGAACCGGGAGCCCGAGTGACGTCATGCGGGCCAGACCTGCCCCTTTGCCGCCGAGCAGGTCGCGATCCGACCCGTCGGTGGCCGAGAAGTCGTAGAGATGCGGCATCAGTCCAGTGAAGTTAACGATCGCGCTGTGGGCCTCGACGAGGCGAGCGGCGAAAGATCGACACGTCTTTCGACCTCGAGGATCCCTCCCGGTCTAGCGAATGAGTGGGACAAGGAGGTATGAGTCGGTCTCACCGCCGACATGGATGCTCACCCGCCCCGAGAAAACATCCGCCGGGCGGTCGTCGGGATCGGCATGTTTGAAAGGCCCTACCCCACGTCCGGCGTAATGAAACTCCCGGGCGAAGTCGGACAGCTCACCCTCGTATCGATAGTCGTTGCCCCGAATGGTGAGAGCCAGTTGATATCCGGCGGGGAGGACGATGGATGTGGGCCAGATCTCGACTTCCAGCTCATAGGTCTTGCCCGGGACGAGAGGATCGACCCGGTCGTGGGAGTGATACGGACGGAACGGCAGGGACATGGACGGGTCGAGCGCCCGATGTGATGCGCGCAGCCAGCCCTGGGCGATCGGGGTGTTGGGGTCGAGTGCGCCCATGAAGGTGATCTCGGTTCCATTTGGGTCGAATGCACGCACTACGAGGAAAAGGTCGGCATCGGCCGTCTCCGACGAGACGAAGACCCTGGCGGCCATCGGCCCGGTGAGCTCCATGTCCTCTGTCGCTGGGTCGGTAGTGAATGTCACACCGCCACCGGTGGGGTCGTACTCGATTGCCGAAGAATTCGCGGCAGCCTCCTCGGTCAGGCTTTCCTCCCCGGTCAGGTGATAGCGGGTCCAGGTGGTCCGAGCGAGAGGCCACTCGTTTTCGGCTCGATCGGTGAAGGTGCCGTCGACGTGTCGAATGCGGAGCTGGACCCTGGGCTCCGAACCCCATCCGTTGTCCTCACCCTTCAGGTAAAAGTCGAAGAAACGGCGTTGTAGGGCGACACCCCTGTCCGTGTAGAAGTCGACCCAGTGCGCATCGCCGTGGACTTCCAGCCACTTGTCGGGGGCTGCCGCTTGGGTAAATGCCTCGACATTGCCCCGGAGATGCAGACCTTGGCCACCCCAGTTCGCTGCAGAGAGCATTGGGGTCCTCACCCGCGACCAATCGGGGTTGCGTTCCAGGTGCCAGTCGTCGAACAGGGGACGGCTCTTCACATCCTGTCCCAGGTCGGCCCGTCTCGATGCCAGCACCTCGGGCGCTTCGGTGTCCGGCCCGGAAACAGATTCGCCGGTCACGGCGCTGAAGAACCCCCGCTCGCCCACGCCGTGCTGGACATTCTCGACCTGGCGTGGGTACCAGTCCTGAGCGAACTCGCAGAGGATCCCGCCGTGTCGGGCAAAGTCCCGATACCAGTCCGAGGCGCCCTCCCAGGGGCAGATGGCCGCCAGATGTGGTGGCTGCAGGGCGGCGACCTGATATTGATTCATCGCGTAGTACGAGATGCCGGCCAGACCGATTCGGCCGTTGCTCCAAGGCTGCGACGCCGCCCACTCGATGCAGTCGTAGAGGTCGACCGTCTCCCTTCCTGACCAGACGTCGACATAACCGGGGGAGCGCCCGGTGCCCCTGGAGTCGACCCGTGCGCACACATACCCGGCAGGTACCCACCTCTCGGGGTCGACCACCTCCCAGTTCTGGTGTTTGTTGCTGGTGTCTTCGGCGACCTCGGGATACTTCTCGATCATGTAGTCCCATTGCGGTCTGTAGCCCTCCTGGAAGGCGAGGCCCTTGCCGTACGGCCCGTAACTGAGGAGGGTGGGGTACTCACCTTCCTCGATGGGGATGAACAGATCGGCCCGGAGGACGACTCCATCGTCCATCGGGATCGGCACGTCCCGTTCGATTCGCATCGGCGTCTGCATCGATCGCAACCTAACCGGCTGATCCCTGAGCGATGCCTTTACCCGCTCGTCTGGTGGATTTCGTCACAGCGGGTCATCCGGGGAACATTGCGGGGTGAGACAGTTGGTCGACCGTCTGGATGCCGTCCTGATCCCGTTCCTTCAACGGT
>JARDZU010000008.1 GCA_029240695.1 Acidimicrobiia bacterium
GTCCAAGCCCAATCCGAAGATCTTCCATGCCGCCCTCGATCGCATGGACCTGAAGCCGTCGATGGCTTGGTACGTGGGCGACTCGGTGTTCCACGATGTGAATGGGGCACGAGCGGCAGGGCTCTCACATGCATTGTTGGTCGATCCCTATGGACTCGGCCCGACGGACGTCTCAACCATCGGGTCGGTCGCCGAGCTCCTCTGATAGGAGACGTTGCCGCTCTGCCCTCGACTCCTCGTAGAACTCGGCGACTCTCCGCTCCATGTCTTCGGGGCTGACATCCTCGACGTGCTGAGCCAGCCCCCATTGGTGTCCGAAGGGGTCCTCGACGCGCCCACCCCTGTCGCCATAGAACTGAAGCGACAGGGGGTAGATCTCGCGGGCGCCCAGAGCGATGGCTCTATCCCAGACGGCGTCGACCTCGTCTGTATAGAGAAACAGGACTGCCGTCGTGGTCTCGGCCGACCGAGGGGATTTCGTGGGTGAGTCGGGCTGCTCGTCGCTCAGCATCACGATCGTGTCGCCGATCCGGATCTCGGCGTGCGCAATGTTCCCGTCAGGTCCGATCATCGGGGGCATCGCCTCCTCGGCCCCGAACGCCGACTTGTAGAACTCGATCGCCTCCCGGCAAGGGCTCACGGTCAGCGAGACCGTCACAGAGCCATAGGCCTCGGGCACCGGGTTCACATCCATGTGTGATCTCCTCTGGTTGTCTTCAACCTACGCCGAGATCGACAGGTAGGAATGGCGGACGCTTACGTCGTCACCTGACGAGAGGCGGGTTGGCGTTGCGGACGAGCTCGAGTGCCATCTCCGGGAACCAGACCCCGGCCGCCGGGTCGACCATCCCCCGAACCGGGTCCTCTGGTCCAGGCCCCCACCGGTTGCATTGCCCGTCCGACTCGCCAGGGATCTTGACCCAGAGGTAGGCGTCGATGAGCACGTTGCCCGTGTTCAGACTTGGCCGTACTCCGAGGCCCCGATCAGGCGGGTTGCACCAGTCTTGCGGGTCACCCGCAGGGTGATCGGGCGGCGGGGGCCATGGGCCTTGTCCGTTGCGACTGGTATCGATCACGAAATGGGTCGTAGCTACCGCGGTCCCCAGGTTGTCGACATACCACTGATCGGTCAGCCCCCAGGTGGAGAAATCGTTCGGGTTGGCCGGGAAGTACTGGCTTCCGCACCATGCGTAGTTGCCGAGGCGCCACCCGCCCTCCTCGGGGTTGTTGGCGAAGGTGATGCACCCCGATATCCATGAGCCGTACTTCACGAGCCGCTCGGTCAGCTGGTAGTTGGATGCGTTCACGTAGAAGCCGTCCGCGCGCTGGATGCCGGCCTTGACCAGACGGTCGGCGATGTCGCCAACACCGAGCCACGCGCTGTGGGTGCCATCGAGGTAGACGCTGACATTTGGCAAGGACGACAGGACATCGACGGCGTAGTTCAGGGCCGCATACCGATCCTCCGGCGTGGCGCCCGGCTGGGGATTGCCGGCGGCATCACGCGGCTGACACCACTCGGCATTGCCGTTGATGTCGATGTTGAAGGGGATGATCCCAAGGCCGTCGGGCTCGAGGATCACTATCGCCTCGCTCTTGCCGATGCCTTTCGCGAAACCGTCAACCCAAGCCTTGTAGGAGGCGAGATCCAGGGCGCCGCCGGCCGAGAACTGGGAACAATCTCTGAACGGCACGTTGTAAGCGACCAGGACCGGGACGCTGCCGTCCCGACGTGCATCACCGACTACCTCGGCCACATCCCGGCGGACCTCTTCGGGTGAGCCTCCGTTGAACCAGACCGCAGACGGCGTCCTCACCATCCTCGAGATCAACTGTGCTTCGAGCCGTTGGCCGCCGCGCCGCAACTCCTTGATCTGGTCCAGACTCCCCGGGCTCGGGGGTGGGGTGTAGAGGTCATCGGAATCCCCGTGATCGGCCGTGGCCGGTGCGGCCGTCAACAGGGAGACCGAGAGTGTCAGGGCAAGGGCGATGAGCCGGGAAGCTCTCTCACGTCGCATCTTCTTCACTTCCGTCGTTGGGAGCTCCCAGCCCTCGGACGCTTCAATCCAAGCAGATGAGGAGCGTGACTGCGCGAGCTACGGTTCGCTCACTACGGGTGATGACACGAGCGATCGATAGTCGTTGAGTCGGTCTCACCCAACAAAGGAGTCCAGTTATGGGATTGCGTGACAGACGTCAGGATCGACGAGACGAGCGTCAAGAGGACCGCCAAGAGTTCGGCGTCGGGGGAAGCGCCGTGCATTATCAGATGCGGGAGAAGCTGGTCTCCATCGGGGATGACTTCTGGATCGAGACCGATCGAGGAGAACGGGCGTTCAAGGTCAACGGTAAGGCGCTCCGGGTTCGTAGCACACTCGTGTTCGAGGACCCCCAAGGCAACGAAGTAGCAAAGATCCAGGATCGCCCGGTGCGGGTGAGAGAAGTCATGGAGGTCGAGAGTCCGGACGGATCGACCATGGCCACGATCAAGAAGGCGATGATCACCCCACTGCGGGAGCGATTTTCGATCGCTACCGCGAGCGGAGTGGAACTCGAGGCTCAGGGGAATCTCGTCGACCACGAATACGAGATCTCCAACGGCCGGGACAAGGTCGCCGAAGTATCGAAGAAGTGGTTCCGGGTTCGCGACACATACGGGGTCGAGATCGAGCCCGGTCAGGACCCGATATTGATACTGACCGCCACCGTTGCCATCGACATGATGACCCACGATTGACCTGGTCGCTACACGTATCCGTTCTTGCCCAGCCAGCGTGCTCCGAAGGATCCTTCCAGCGCGGGTAGGTAGAAGGTGATCACCCGATAGGCCACGGTGACGGCGAAGGCGGTCGACTCATCCACGCCGAACGTGACCAACAAAGCGGTCATGGTCGCCTCGGCCACGCCGACCCCTCCTGGAACGGGCATGAAACCGGCCAGGAGACTGGTGCCCGCGGCTGCAAAAAGGGCTGAGCCGTAACTCAGGTCGCTCCCGACTGCCTGCAAAGTCAACCAGAGTGTGATCCCCAACACGTTCCAGTAGACGAAGTTGCTCCCCAGCAGGCCGAAAGCGCGCGAGGGTTGCTGAAGCACGGCCTTCAAGGCTGCCCACGCTTCTTTGACCACGGGGACCACACGGTCCCGAAGCTTTTTGATCTTGAGCACGGTGACCACCAAGCCGACCGCGACCAGAGCCACGACCCCGAGTATCAGCAGCCACGGCACATCGGCAGGGTCTATGCCGATACCGAGCTGGACGTCGCCGAACAGGAGCAAGAGGATGAGGATGGCCGCCTGGACCAGGAACCCGGAGAAACCGTCGATGGATCCTTGAACGAGGGCCACTGGCACCGTCAGACCGAACTTGGTGAGAAACACGGTGTTCATCGCCACGCGGCCGGCGGCGCTCGGTATGGCCAGGCTGACGAACTGGCTCGCCGTCTGCAATGTCAACAACGGCCAAAAGGGCAGTTTGACCTGCACGGCACACATCGTCGCCGTGGCCTGGGGGAAGAATTGAGTGTGCCCGACAATCAGGGCGAAGACGAGCAACGGCCAATCCGCCGACTCGAGGACAGCCCATATCTCGGCGTAGTCGACACTGGTCAACAGCGGGATCAGCGCCCACGCGACCAAGAACAGGAGCGCCGCCATGACGAGGTTTCTCATCGTGACCCGGCGCAACTTCACCGGCTCCGGCATCTCGGACTCGGTGATCTCGGTCACCTTCGAGCTCAGAGATGACATCAAGTTCTTGGGTTTCTCCGTGAGGCGCCGGGTCGTGGGGCTCACCGCAGGCACCTGGAGATAGGGCAAGACGGCGACGAGTTTTTGGTGCCCGAGTCCCTGTAATGCAGTGCGGACCGCCCGCTCCTCGCCCACCAGGACCGCGAGCGAGAACAGGAGCTCGACGATGTCGGTGGCCTGATCGGATTCATCCGCCGAGAGGGAACCGATGGCGAAATCGGTGATGATCGGCCCATCCGGGCCCATCTGGACAGCCGACGTATCCAGGGAGCCGTTGCTCAGGGACGCCTTCTGCATGAGACCCACCTGCTCCCACGTCTCAGTGAGCAGCTCGTCGGTGAGATCGTTCGGGTCCATATCGGGCAAGGCTGTGCCGATGCCGCGAAACGAGATGAGGGAGACCTCCGACGTGGGGCTCCCCACGGCCGCCAGTTGTGGCACCCGCACCCCGGCGCGATCCGCGACGATGGTGATCAATGCCTCGTGCTCGACTGCCTGGAGACGTGAGTAGCCGAGGGTCGTACTCGATTCGCGATACCAGAGGGTGTGCCAGAGTTTCGCCACGAGCCGTGACTCGACGGCATCGCGTCCGTGCACCTTGATGTCGACGAGCTCATTGTCGCCGTCCCGGCCGACGAAACGAATCACTCCCCACGTCTGGTAGGGCGCCGGTTCGAGCGCATTGACAGGAACACCGAGCTTGGAAACGGCTGCTGCCACGGAGTGGGGGTCGGGGTACCCCCGCGGCGAGCCCACGATGGCCAAGAGAAGACCGGCCGAGAAGAGACCGATCCCGAACGAGCCGATGATGTGGGTCGGGGTTCCATATCCCAGACTCACCGAAGCGATGGCGGTGGCGACGATGGCGAGCCAGCCGAAACGTCGGAGAGGTCGAGTGACGTGGGGACCAATCACCACGAGGATGGCGGTCACCATCCCCACCCTCAGTACCGGGAACCTCGGCGCCGGATCTTCCAATCCGATCTCGGGGAAGACGTAAGGCCAGGCGTCGTTGATGATGAGCGAGAGAATCATCACCAGCACCGCAGCCGTCACGCCTGCGATCGCGAGATCACGCAGCGCTGGTCGCCGCTCCGGACCTCCTGCGAGCAAGGCGCCGAAAACGATGACGACGTAGATCAGGCTGGTTGCGTAACCGACCTCCAGGAGAAGAATCACCCAGGACGGGCTCGCCTGCACCAGCTCGGTGAGGGCCTGCGCCCATGTGGAGATGCTCTCCACATTGACCGTGGCCCAAATGACCAGGAACAGGCCAAGAACCGCCTTGAACACGTCGCTCGGCCGCCGCACCCGGGGTTGGCCTCCGGACGTGACGAAATATGAGGAAGGCGCAACGACGAGCGGTTTGATCGTGTCTCTCCCGGGTCTGCTCAGATCGTGAACTAGCAAGTTACGTCGGATTCGGCCCGCGATGCGTCATCCGATATGGCCGACCGCGGTTGACACCGGGAAGGAAATGGGTACTGGAGGGTCGTCGATGAGGTCGAACCCTCATCAATGTCGACTACATGTCGGTCGAAGCCTCCACGGCCTCCTGCTCCGCTTCGAGCTCGGCTGCATAACCCATCAGCATCCCCAGGCCGATCAAGTCCTCAGCGGAAAGAGAACGGTGGGCGAGGACGACACCACCGGCATCACGGACCGCGTCCCGCAGAGGCACCGCCCAGAGATGCTCGAAGGCAAGCACCAGCGCGGAGCTGCCGTCAGGAAGCTCGTCGATCAAGTCGGCAGCGACCGACTCGGCAACGGTCATCGCATCGGCGTCGACCATGGCTCCTGCCTCGGCCATCGCCAGGGCTCCCTCCTCGCCGGCCACTCCCAGTCCGACCAGGGCGGCGACTGCTGAACGCAGCTCGGCCCGCTGCTCGTCGTCGAGACCGGAAACCGACAACACATCGACCTCGTCGCCATCGCGGGTCACGAACACAGCGTCGATAACCCGAATCTGTCCGACATCACTGAGACGTGCCAGCTCTTCGGCGATCCGACCCTCGAACATCTCGTTGTCCGGGAAACCGATCACCAACCCCTGAATAGGTCCAATCGTCATGCTGATATGCCTCCTTGTGAAGCGTCGTGGACGATCGACCCTACCCCTCCACCGACTCTCATATGTAGCCGTGCTTCTCCAGCCAACGCGACCCGAAGAATCCTTCGACTGCCGGCAGATCTGGATGCCCGGCGTGGTGACCGGGAACGAGGCTCAGTCCGGCTTTTTTGGAATCGCCTTATCCCTGGTGACCTGGTTCTCAGGCGCTGCAATGTGTGCTTTGCTTGGTGCCTGCGTCGGGCCGGTTTTCGCCGAAGACTCCGGATTGATTGGCCGGCTTGTCCGGGGTGCGGAGCCGACGGCGTTGAAGCCCCGCGCCCGACCGCCATTGCCAGGCCCCGAACGCGACCTGAGCCTCCGCGACGCGTTCCAGACCAGCGAATACTCGTGATCGCGCCCTAAGTCCCGGCTCGGACCCTCTCTGCTGAGGACGGGTGCGGAGTGGGCAGGGTATGGCTGCTGGCGGTGGCAGCGGCGGCGTAGTCCACCGCCATCGGCGCCGGCGGCCGGTGCCGGCCGGCCAGCCAGGCGAGGAAGATCCCGGCCGCAGATGTGATGGTGAGGAACAGCGCAGCCGCGCCGACCGCGTCGGCCAGGCCCTCGCCGGTCGAGGCGCCCGCCGCGATCCGATCAGCACTCACACTGGAGTAGAGCGTGGCGACCACCGCGGTCCACACGGCGGCTCCCACATAGCGGGCCATGTTTGAGATCCCTGAGGCGGAGCCGACCTGTTCCTCTGGGACCGCGCTTGTGGCGACGGATGAGCACGGCCCGTTGGACAGGGCCATACCTGCGGCGACGGCGACCAAGGGGAGAACGAAGGCAGCGTATTGCCACGACGCAGAGATCCCTATGAGCACTGCGAACCCGACGGTCATGATGATGAAACCGAGACCCACCACCTGCCGGGTCCCCATCTTGGTCGCGAACCTGGGGACGAGTGGGGCCAGGATCACAAGGCCTACTGTCGCGGGAAGTGTGGCCAGCCCCGCCTGGAGTGCGGTCATCCCGAGTGTCGACGGGTCTTGGAAGTAGAGACTGAAGACGAACATGAGCCCGTTGATCGTGCCCGCCCCGATCAGGATCCCCAGCGTGGCCCCAATCAGGGCCCGGTTCTTCATCAGGTTCAGGTCGACCAATGGCGATGTGGATCGGCGTTCCACATACACGAAGGCGATCGCGGCCACGATCGAGACCAAGAACGAGCCAAGCGTCGCCGGTGAGGTCCATCCCCACTCGGATCCCTTGCTCACCGCGAGTATGAAGGGGGCCAGGATCGCGGCGACGAGGAAGGTGCCCAGCCAATCGATGCTCCGGGAGCGATTCGGGTCCAACGACTCCTCGACCCGGCGCCGGGTGAGAGGCACACAGACAGCGGCGATCGCGGCGTCGATCCAGAACAGAGCCTGCCATCCCGCCGTATCGACGAGGACTCCGCCAACCAGCGGTCCGGCGGCGGCGCCGATCGCCGACGCTGCGCCCCAGTATGAGACGGCCCTGAGGCGCTCCGCTCCCGAGGAGGCGACCGTGAGCAGGCTCAGGCCACAAGCCAGGATCGTTGAGCCGGCCGCACCCTGGATGGCGCGGCCACCAATGACCCCGGCCGCGGTGTCGGTCATTGCGATCAGGGCACAGGAGACGATGAACAGGGCCAAGCCGCCGAGGAAGATGCGCCGCCGGCCAAAGACGTCGCCCAGCGCGCCAGCGGTCACGATGAACGCCGCCCCCACCAGCGAATAGCCGGTGACCGCCCACTGCAGGGTGCTTACCGGGGCGCCGACATCCTCTCCGATCGAGGGAAGCAGGATCGAAACCGCAGAAGTGTTGGCGTTCACCACCAGTGCTGAGATGCAGGTGGCGAGGAGAACACCGAGGCCGGGCTTCACATCAATCCCCGGAGATCCCGACACCGGATCAGATTTCGTCACGGGCTCAGATCCTATACATCACCTTCCGACCCACCAGGCTTGCTCTCTTTTCGATTCGTGCGATCCGACTCGCGTTCCCCGAGGGCCGCATCCCAGCTCGACGGCATCAGCTGGAAGGGGAGCAGATCCAGGGCCGGGCGCACCGTGTGGCGGTACAAGGGCTTGACCGAGTCCACCAGCAAGTACCCGCAGAGGACTCCCACAGCGATGGCAACCATGGCGCCCACCGTTCCCAGGAAGTCCTGTACCCCGACTATTGGGCCGGATGCCATGTACTCGGTGACCCCGATCAGGCCCAGCGCTCCAGGGACCAGAAGCCAGAACCCGGGAAGGAAAGAGACCAGGGCCGGAGGGCCGAACCTGGTTCGCTCGACGAGACGTGCCGTGATTGTCATCGCGGTTGCGCCAATGAATCCGCCGACGTAGCCACCGAAGAACGCGCTCCCCACCTGCTGACCGACAAAAGCCACCAGAAGGACGAGGAAGAGTCCGGGCAACGAGCCCGACGGCGCCGAATGGAACACCGCGACTCCGATCCCGAACACGACCATGCCCAGCCAAGGCGCCCACCAGCCGATCAGGTTCTGGGGGGCATTCACCAGGACCTCCGCCGACGGAAGACCAAAAGCCTCAGCGGCGCTCACGATCCCGAAGGCGAGCAGGACCAATTGCAGACCTCCGGAAACGAGGCGACTGGCACCGCTCACGATCTGTGCGGCCGATAGCTCGATCACCGACATAGTGAGGGCGGCTCCCGGGAGGAAGGTGACCAATGGCGGGATCATCGTCCGCAAGTTGGCGTTGGCCCACCCCTGATTCGCGAGCAGGAAGGTGAGCGCTGAAACGATGAACGCCGCGGCGACAGGCATCAAGGTTTGTGCTGGCACCCAGCGGACCCCGACGAGCTTGAGCAGGCCGACCACCAGGCCGAAAAGCGCGGCCAGGGCCACGTCGGACCAGGTCGGCTGGAGGATCAGGCATATCCCCACAGTGAGCACAACGTGCCCGGCCAATGTCGACAGGGTGCGGTACTTCGAGGGTCGGGCCATCACCTCGATCACCTGTCGGCTTCCTTCGTCGGGATCGATGTCTCCCCGAGTCGCCCGTTTCAGAATGTCGAAGAGGGCCGATGTCTGGTCGAGTCGAAGCACGCCCCTGAGCTGAGGCGTTGGCTCCAGCGTGGCGGGCTGACTCGGATCGAGGGCGACAACCACGAACGTGGGCAACACCGCGAAGCGGGCTCTGGACGCCCCATAGGCCGCAGCCACTGCCTGGAGGTGGTCCTCGACTTCATTCACGGCTTCCCCGGCGGCAGTCAGGGCGCTTCCTAGATAGAGGAGAAACTGTTGCAGGGCCGCTTCGGGTGCAGCGTCCTGCGGCAGGCTGTCTTGGTGGGGCTCGGCCACGGGAAAATCATGGCACGACTTCGAAACGGGTGAATGCACCGTTGACTCCGCTCACGACCTGGTGTAAAACTGAAGTTGATTGGCGATAGAAACCTGTCGCCCGACGGGCCCTATGAGGAGGTCGAGTCATGACGGAGTCGAGCTTGTACGAGAGGCTCGGTGGCGTATTTGCCATTGCCGCGGTGGTAGATCGATTCAGTGACGCGCTGATCGAGAACCCAATCGTTGGCCAGGGGTCGAGCAATCCGGCTCTGCGCGAGTGGCACACGAACAATCTGGGCCGGCTTCCTGGTCTGAAGTTCATGCGAACCCTTTGGGTATGCAACGTGGCCGGGGGACCTTTCGAGTACACCCCGACCGAGCCGGGGAGCACGACTCTGGGGCTAGAGGAGGCCCATCGCGAGTTCCGGATCACATCTGCTGAGTTCGACGAGGTGGCCGCCGAGCTGGCAAGGACGCTCGACGCCTTCGAGATACCGGCAAGGGAGAAGGACGAGGTCCTGGGCGCATTCGCCGCACACAAGGACGAGGTGACCGAGGGCTCGATGGCGACCGCCTGAGCCTCGATCCCGACGGCTGGAGGCGCTCGGGGTCGCTGTTGGCTTTGAACGCGGTAGCCTCGATGTCATGGAGAAAGAACGGCGAACCCCCACCACCTCGATCCGGGGCCTCTGGAGACTGGTTCTTGCGATCATTGGCGTTGTCGCCATCATCCAGGAGCTTCGGAAATCGCCCAGTGAGAGAACGTGGAACGGGAAGGTCGCCGACCTCGTTCCCTACGACTTCCGCATCCCGACTATCGAGCGTGTGCGGGGCACCTACTGGAATCCGGACGGGCCGATCATTTCAGGAAAGGTGTTCGGCGTCGGCTGGGCACCGAACTTCGGTGCCCTGGCGACCCTCGTAGGAATTAGAACAGGTGGCGACGCAGCCCAATCTGGTGAATAGCCAACAAGGCTCACCGACGCGGCCTGGCTGATTTGGCTGCCTCAAAACCGTCCAGAAGCATGCTGAGCCCGGTTTGGAAGTTGACCATCGACTGCTGCTCGACGTAGCTCGAGCCATCGTCGGCGGTGGGTAAGTGAGACTGTTGGGAGAGCAGCCAAATGGTGTTGGGGAATCGGTCAGCAAAGTCCGGCACGCTGTCATCGAGTGCGGCTGATGTTGTCCGCCACCAGTCCTCTTCGGTGATCCCGCTCGCCGCTTCGGCTTCCCGTGCTTCAGCGATGGTGAGTGCCGTTCCCCTAACTGCGTAGAAGAGAAGTCCGACAACACGCCGCATTCGATCGGGATCCTGGTCGGTTGTGCGCAAGACCCCAACCAGAGACTCGAGGACGCGTTGCTCGTTGGGGCCGAGGACCGGGCGGGCATAGGAGACACGAAGAGCCCAAGGGTGGCGCACGAAAAGGGCAACCAGATCCTCGGCCCATGCGATGGTTCGTTCTCGCCAGTCGCCATCGCCATGCTCCGAGTCGGACATCTCCGCATGGATCGCGTCATAGGCAAGGGCAACGAGCGAACCCTTGTCCGGCACGTAGCCGTACAGAGCCATGGCGGTAACTCCGAGTTGTTCCGCCACCGCCCGCATCGATAAACCGGCAGAAGGATTTGCGTCGGCAACCGCAATCGCAGCGGTGACGACTTCGCTGATTTCGAGCCGAGGCTTCGGCCCAGGCGACATCGCGGCAGGCTGCGCAACCTCGGATCGCCAGAGCAGCGACATCGTTCGACTCGTCCGGTCGACTTTGCTCATCTCTATACAGCGTATAGTATCAGCTCGAAAATATTTGAGGGACGTTTACCGAGGGCGAGGAATCATGACGACAGCAACGCTGCACGACGGAACTCGGCTGGACCTCGAGATCCAGGGTGAGGGCCCCTTCCTACTCATACCGGTGAACCCAAAGCCGGTGGAGGGTGAGGCTGCCGAGGAGATGCGCAGGTGGGGGGCCGACCCCGCTCTGGGTCGTTCGCTGATCGAAGGTTTGCGGGACTTGGTCACCGTTGTCGCTTTTGACTACGAGGGACATCTGCTGGCAGCACCGAAGCCAGACACCCTCACCCCTTCCAACATCTCCTCCGACGTGCTCGCCGTGGCCGATGCCGCGGCAGCCGGAACCTTCGCGTATTACGGATACTCGTGGCTTGCCCTCACCGGGATGCAGGTGGCAATCCGCACAGACCGGCTTACAGCGCTCATCATGGGAGGTTTCCCGCCCCTGGATGGGCCTTATGCAGAGATGCTCGATGTGACGGCGGCCACCCATCGAATGGCTTCCCAACCTGGCCCCGTACACGCGCCCACCGACGGACCCTCGGAACCGGGAGACTGGTCCACCGTCGAGTTCGACATGGCCGAACCCCAGGCCCGTCAGTTCCTCACGTTGTACACGAATCTTCAGGACTTCGATGAACGCCGCGCCTTGACACAGGTCGACTGTCCTCGACTGTGCTTCGCCGGCAGCAAAGACGAGATCGTCTACGACGAGCGGTGGGGAGGCACTCACGTCAGCATGGCACGACCCCTCGAGGACAATCACCGCGAACTCGAAGCCGACGGTTGGTCCGTACGCCTTCTCGAAGGTCTCGATCACACCCAGGCCATGCAGCCTGAGAATGTCCTACCGGTCCTACGGCCTTGGCTGGCTGCCGAGCTTGCCCGGCCTGGGTGAGATCTGGTTGAGCAACCCTCAGGCGAGGCTCACCTCGAGAGGCACCGACCGCGACAAGCAATGCCCGACCGGGGAGGTAGCGATCACCTTTTCGTGGAGGGCCTGGATCGCTTCGTCCTCGGCGTCGGCTTCGATGTGGACCTTGGCTCCGATCGAGGAGAATCCGGCATTTCCGTCCCCGAGGCCGAGGAACGTCTGCAGGTCCAGATCACCTTCGAGCTCGATGCGAAGATCTTTCAACTCGATGCCGGCAACACTGGCATTGGCCGCGTAGCCGATGACGAGGCAGGAGCCGAGGGCCCCGAGGAGTTGCTCGACGGGGTTGGGTGCCGTGTTCGTGCCGCCCAAGCCGGGGGGCTCATCGAACGCGACCGGGGCCAGATCACGCGACTGAGCCGTGGTTCGGAACGCGCCACCCCAGGTGACTTCGGATTTCCAAGTGGTCTGCCCCTTGTCTGGATCCTCCTGGACTGCTTGGACAAGGGCGCCGACCGTCGGGAGGTCGACATCGTTGAGGTAGGTGGTGGTCATGAGAATTTTCCTTCTGTAGCAATGTGAATACGACGAAGTACCGCGACTCGAAATGACAGCTCTCGGGTGGTGGCGGTGAGCTACGAGCGTCGAGCGCTCGGGCATTCCACCCGAGAGCGTCGACAACACATGCACCGGAAGGATCCGGGGATTCGATTTCTAACTTGTCGCACGGCTGACCTCCTACGTCATCGTCTCAACGCGCTCATGCGAGCGCCCGAGGCGGAGGTCCGCCATAGGCATCTCATCGATCAGGCATTGGCACCGAACTAATCGGTTGCCGCGGTTTCATAGGGCCTGTCCCTCCACCGCTCTTGATGAGCGCTGTCAAGTGACCGACAGCATGATCGTTTTCACACGTGCAGTCAAGACAATGGATACACGACAGGAACAGCACTCGTCCCGGTTCCGGCGGCCTGAGGCGATCACGGCGTCACGTTTTCGGAGATCCGCCGCTCCAGCCCGATCAGATCGAGATCAGCCATCGGACCTGGGCCGACGTGGAACGTGTCGATCACCTCACCCTCGCGGTTGTCGAGTTTGGCGAGACGGATCTCGAGACCACAGCCGTCGAGTACCTCGAGGATCTCAGCCAGTCTCCCGATGCGGTCTGAGCACTTGACCACGACCACCAGATCGCCCGTGGCAGGATCGGTAGAGATGCGTGCACTCGGCCGGGGACGGGACGCCTCGGACATGGGATAGGCGGCGGCGCGGATTGCGACCCTGTCATCGGTGTCGAGCTGCCCGAGAAGGCCGGCTTCGACATCGACGCGAACCCGGTCCCACCGCTCCCCCGGCACCATCCCGCCGGTGCGGTCGTCCCTGACTTGGAACGAGTCGACGACCACGCCGTCCGATCGGCCGAACAGTCGAGCCTCGAGCACGTCGACCCCATTGGCGGCGAAGACCGCGGCGACAGTCCGACGGAATCCGGGTTGGCTCGGGCCGACCACCACCACGGTGTCGATGGGCTCACCGACCCGAACCCCCAGGTTGGAGACACCCTTCAGATCAGAGACCAGCTCTAGATGCCAGAGCACCTCTTCGACCGAGAGGGCCCGCAGGTAGTCGTCGGGCATCGCATCGAGATGTGCCGCCATCTCACCTATCGACCCGCCAGACCGAGCCAGGACCTCTTGCCGGGTCGCCGCGCCCGTTGTGATGGCAGGCTCGTCGGCGCCGAGCCTGGCGGCGCATCTCAGGAATAGCGTCTTGAGCAAGCTCGCCTTCCAGTCGTTCCACATCGTGGGGCCGGTAGCCCTGGAATCGGCGATCGTCAGCAAATACAGCACCTGCAGCAACTCGATGCTGCCTACCTCTGAGGCCACGTCGTTGATCACAGCCGGGTCGGCCAGGTCACGTCTCGTGGCCGTCAGCGGCAGGAGGAGATGATGGTTCACGGCGTCGACCAAGAGGTCCCTGGTCTTGCCGTCCATACCCGTTCGCTTGGCGAAGGTTGCGGCAATCCCGGCGCCGACGTTGGCGTGCTCTCCACCGTGACCCTTGCCGATGTCGTGGAGGAAGGCGGCCAGACGGAGCAGGCGGGGATGGTCCAACTCGAGCCCGACATCGCCAAGCGGACCCTTGTCCGACAGGATCGCCTGCATCTCCGCCACGGTGCGCCAGAGGTGTGGGGCCACTGGGTGCTGGTGAAACGGCTCGAGCTGGGGCAGGGTGGCCACGACGTCCCACTCAGGGAGCACATCCGTGAGATGTCCTTCCTCCCAGAGAGTGTCGAAGATGGCTCGCCCCCGTTCACCAGCCCCCAGGAGTCGGTCGAGATCCTCGATCGTTGGCAGAGAGTCGGTTTTGACCGGCTCCTTCGGAGCCGCGCCGCGGGACCAGACCCGTCGGCCGGCAGGGACCGGTCGATCTTCGAGGATCTCCGGCCATTTGCGCTCGGCGAGACGATCTATCGACTGCATGGCGGCCACCAGCTCGCCCGCTGTCTCGAATGTGTCTCGTTCCAGCCAGCGAGCCACCGGCTCGCGCAATTCGGGCGAGAACACATCATGCGCCTTGCCAGTCACCGCATGGAGTGCGTTGCGAACCCGGAGGAGGACCTCGAGCGCTTCTGCCTCCTCTCGCTCATGCTGGCTCGAGAACCTGCCGATCAGCTCTTGGCGCCTCCGCTCCCACTCGAAACCCTGCAGCGCTCGCAGACCGCCGCGGCCAGTCTTGGTGTCGACTGCCATCAGTCGATACGGCGCTTCGGCCCGACGGTTTCGCTCAGCATCCACCAGGTAGCGGCGGAGGGGACGCGCTCGTGTCACCCGGGTTACGGCTGCCATCAACTGTGCGAACAGCTCCTCGGAACCGGCCACGAGACGACTGGTCAGGAGTGTTGTCTGAGTGTCGAATCTCTCACGGGCGGCGTCCGAGGCCTCCCGGACGGTGCGCACGGAGTGGCCCACGCGGAGCTTGGCGTCCCAGAGGGGGCGAAACAGGTCTGCCGCGGCAGCTGCAGCATCTCCAACATCATGAAGAAGCATCAGGTCGACGTCGGAGTAGAGACTGAGCTCACCCCTGCCATACCCACCGATGGCAACCACCGCCATCGGTGTTGCTCCAGGGGCAACCAGGGCGGACACCGTCTTGTCGAGGCTCGCCGTCAGCGCCTCACACACTTCACGACCTCCATCACCGATGCGATCCTGTCGCAGCGAGTCACGGAGGTCGATGAAGTCGTGGAGGAGGCTTCTCCCCGAATCAGATGGCGTCGGCACCTCTCTCACTGGTACGGATGCGTACCACGTCTTCGACCGGCACGACGACGATCTTGCCGTCGCCGATCTCCCCGGTGTGCGCCGCCGACTCGATTGCCGCCACCGCCGGTCCCGCCAATTCGTCGGTGACGATGACCTCCAGCCGCACCTTGGGCACGAACTCAACTTCGTACTCGGCGCCCCGATAGACCTCGGTCTGGCCTCCCTGGCGGCCGAACCCGGAGACGTCACTCACCGACATCCCGGACACCCCGGCCGCCTTGAGCGAGTCCCGCACTTGCTCAAGCTTGAAGGGCTTGATGAAGGCGATGATCAGCTTCATTCCCCACTCCTTTCGACCCCATTGCTCTCGACCAGAGCCCGTAAACGTGTTGTCGTTTCTTCTCGCTTCATCGTTTTCTCCAGTCAGTGCCCGGCCAGAGTGGCGCTGCCCGTGCTGTAGGCCGTCTCTGCGTGTTCGGCCAGATCCAGCCCGCTGGTCTCGATGTCGTCGGAGACCCGAACGCCGATCGTGGCCTTCAGAGCCAGCATGATCAGAGCCGTCACCACGAAGCTGTAGATGATGACTGCGCCATTGGCCAGGGCCTGGACACCGAGGAGCTCGAGCCCACCGCCATAGAATGCCCCCGCCAGGAACTCGCCGCCGAAAAAGGCCGGATCTGCGAACAAACCGATGGTGAGGGAGCCGACGAGGCCGCCCACGAAGTGGACTCCTACCACGTCCAGCGCATCGTCATAACCGGCCTTGTTCTTCAACCCGACCGCGAAACAGCAGATGACGCCGGTGGCCAGCCCGATCCAGATCGGCGACATCCCGGCCACGAAACCGGCGCCCGGAGTTATTGCCACCAAGCCGGCCACGATTCCCGACGCCACGCCGAGATTCGTGAATTTGCCATCCCGGAATTTCTCCACGAAACCCCACGACAGCCCGGCTGCTGCGGCGGCAAGGAATGTGTTCATGAAGGCCTGCACCGCCGTGCCATTGGCCGCCAGGGCCGAGCCTGCATTGAATCCGAACCAGCCGAACCAGAGGATCCCGGTGCCCAACATCACCAAGGGCATCGAGTGAGGCGGGTGACCCTGGCCCGGCCAACCCTTGCGTTTGCCCAACACCAGCACTGCAGCGAGTGCGGCGATGCCTGCGTTCACATGGATGGCGGTGCCGCCTGCGAAGTCGAGCGCACCCCGTTCTCCGATCCAGCCCCCGTACACCCACTTGAAGACCGGGCTGAAAACCAGAAGCAGCCAGGCCGGGGCGAAGATCGCCCATGCCGAGAACTTCATGCGATCGGCGACCGCGCCGGAGATCAGGGCCGGCGTGATCACCGCGAACATCCCCAAGAACGCCACTGTCAACAGAGTCGAGCCGCCATCTTCACCGGTTATGCCCAGGCCAGAGAGGAACGCCAGGTCCAGGTTGCCCAGGAAGGCTCCGTCACCCGATTGCGCCAACGAGTAACCGACGACCACCCAGGCGATGGGGATGACGAGCAAACACCAGAAGTTCATCATCAACATGTTCAAGACGTTCCTCGTCCGGTCCATGCCCCCGTAGAACAGCGCCAGACCCGGTGTCATGAACAACACCAACGCCGAAGACGCCAACACCCACGCCGCATCACCAGTATCCATCAGCACTCCTCCCAGCCGGTTGGTTGTGTTGCGGGAGCATCGTTCCGAGGCTCTGTTTCAGGAGTGTTTCTGCTCGCCGAACAAGTCGTTAACACGACGACGGACCAGACCTAGCGACGATGTGGCTGACGATCCGATGTGATCAACAGATATCCGCGGGAGCGGACAGCGCGGATCTCGAGGCCGAGTGGCAGGAGAACGGGTCTCAGTCGCGCCACCATGACTCGCAGGTTGCCGGCCGTTGCGCCCCGGTCGGGCCACACCGACGCGACCAGTGCCTCGCGACTCGCCACCGCCCCGAACCGTTCGATCAACAATCGCATGAGAGACACCTGATTCTCGGAGAGCCGTGCGCTCGCCCCTCGAAAATGGAGGCTCCCGTCGCCACCGACGAGAGGTAGCGCCAGCGAGCACCGCTCCTCGAGGACCGTGACCCGGGCGTTCCTGTCTGCGCGGGAGACGGGCAGCCGAACCCAATCCTCGAAGATGTCCGAGATATGAGGCGGATCAGCGCGAGGATCGACGAGGAGAAGGCGAGGATGATTGATCTGGGCCAACTCGACCCGTAGGGCTTCATCGGATGGCCATCGAATCAATACCACATCCATGGTCGAAACGTAAGGCCCGTTGGTTTCCACACTGTTTCGAGTCGATAAACGGAGCCGATGGGACGTAGAGCTTCGCTACGTCTCGCCACTCGCAAACCGCTACGACTCATGTCGGGGACGGCAGTACGATCCATGACCGGTCAGTCCACCCCCGATCTGACGATGCCAGACCTGGTCAACGATTCGCAGCACGACGCCCCAGCCAACGACCACGTGCGTTCAGGCTGATTCATGACGCTCGCGTCGTTCGCGCGCCGGCGTGTGCTGCAGGCGCTGGTCACGCTGCTGGCGCTCACCCTCGTGGTTCATGCCGGCATCTCCCTGATCGGGGGCGACCCAGTCCGAGCTCTCTTTGGGTTCGTGCCCCCTTCACCGGCGGAGTTGGCCGAGTTGCGCGCTCGCTACGGTCTCGATCAGCCCTACCCGGCGCAGTACTTGGCGTATCTGACCCAGCTATTGCGTGGCAACCTCGGCGTGACCATCAGCCTTACGCCGCAACCCGTCACCTCGGTGGTCGCTGCGACGCTTCCAACGACGGCTTTTTTGATCGGAATCGGTCTTGTCCTTCAGGTGACCACTGCTTATGGCGTCGCTGTGGTGACCATGCTTCGACGCAACAAGCTGGTCTCGGCTCTCACCTGGTGGCTTGCCGTCGCCGCAACGGCCGCGCCGGTCATCTTCACGGCATGGGCACTCCGCTCGTATTTCACGCTGGGTTATGGGGGACGCGACTGGTTCCCCTACCGCTACGACGGCACAGCGGGGGCATATGTGCTGCCACTCATCGCCCTTGTGGCGATGCTCGCCGGTCCTGTAATCCTGCTGTTTCGCAGCGAGTTGCTCGACACACTTCGCTCCACCTTCACCAAGTTCGCGGTGGCCAGCGGCCACTCGGATCTGCGGATCGTCGGGGTGCATGCCGCCAAGGCGTCGGCCGGCCCGGTGATCGCATACCTCGGTGCCAGCCTCGGTTATCTCATGACGGGTGTGGTGATCGTCGAGGCGATCTACGACATACCTGGTGTCGGCAACCTGATCCTCGACAGCGTTGCGCGGCGTGACCGCGCCGTCGTCGTGGGTGGTGTGCTCGTCATCTCGGTATTGGCGATCCTCGGCGGAATGACCGCCGACATCGTGGCGGCGACCCTCGATCCCCGTCTCAGACTCGAAGGCGACGGGCCGCCGCATTGAGACCGAGGTTGCTTGGTGCCGCACGGGCGAAGTGGGTGACGGTCGGCGCCGCCACGGTGCTCGCCGCCGCGGCCGTCCTGGCCGTCTTCTCTGAGGCACCCGCCGGCCTGGACCCCCGCGGATGCTCGCTCGATCGTTCACTGAACCCGCCATCATTCCCGGAGCACGCCTTCGGATTCGATCTCCAAGGGTGCGACCTGTTGGTTCTGACGATGGCGGGAACCCGTAATTCCCTGCTCGTCGGACTCCTGGCCACGATCTTCGCATTGGCGGTGGCCATACCGGTGGGCACCACATCCGGCTTCACAGGGGGTTGGGTCGACGGACTGGTGGGGCGACTCGTGGATCTGGTCACCGCCCTGCCGATCATCCTGATCGGGATTGTGATCCTCAGCGCACTCGATGAACGCGGTGTCTTACTCGTGGCGATCGTCATGGCGGTCGCTGCCTGGCCCATCTACACCCGCGTGATCCGGGCAGCCACATCGCGCGAGTCCGAACAAGCGCATGTCGATGCGGCCAGGGCGCTGGGTGCTTCTCGCCCACGCCTGCTCGTGCGGCACGTGCTACCGGGGTCCCTCGGCTCCGTCATCGCCGTCATCCCTCCCACGATCGCCTTCACGATCGGGGCCGAGGCGCTGCTGAGCTTCCTAGGAGCCGGGCTCCAGCTACCTGACGTGTCATGGGGTTCGTTGTTGGCGGAAGCACAGCGATACATCCGCCAAGCGCCTCACCTCATGCTGCCAGGGCTCTTCCTGCTCATCGTGACTGGCGCCTTCGTCGTAGTCGGTGAGTCGGTGCGAGTGCGGGTGCCGGACTGAGACGCGTCACATCCCAGGGACTTCCAGCGCCTCGTGCACCTCGATCGACGCACCCGGCATCTGCAGATGGGGATGACTCTGGAGCAGAGCGACTGCGCTATCGACATCGGCCGCCTTGAGGATCGAGTAGCCGGCGACCTCACTATTGGCCTCGGTGGCCCCGCCTTCTGCGACCCGCCGCCCATTCCCCAGCGGTGTCCCTAGATCGACTATGCCGCTTCCGACTCTCGCCGACCAGTCGTTCCACGCTTGCATTGCGGCTGCAGCCATGTCCGGGTCGTTGTCCTCCATTTGGGCGGCGGCCGAGACTGGGGCGTTGTAGAGAACCACGTAGTTCGGCATTTCCCTTCCTTTCTCGCGACGACTTGTAAGCTTTGGCTTACATAAGCGAACCTTACCAAAATATTTCCATGCCCGATTTCGACTCAGCCTTTCGCGCCCTGGCCGATCCCACCCGACGGCGAATCATCGAGCTCGTGGCCCATCGAGGGATGACCGCTGGCGACATCGCCAGCCATTTCCGCACCACTCGACCAGCGGTATCTCAGCACCTGACGGTGCTTCGAAATGCCGAGTTGCTGTCGGAGCGCCGGGAGGGAAGGACCCGCATCTACCAGGCGAATCCCAAAACCGTCGACGAAGTCGTCCAGCACCTGCAATCGTTCTGGTCGGGCCGTTTGCAGGTGCTCAAGCGTCAGGCCGAGCGGGAGGAGCGGCAACAGCGTGACAGACAGTGAGCCGGTCAACCTCGAGATCATGATCGAGGCATCCCCCGAGACCGTTTTCGAGTTCTTCGTCGATCCTGGACTGATGCGGACGTGGATGGGCGATCACGCCGTCCTCGAGCCTCGAGTCGGAGGCAGTTTCGCCGTCGACATCGGCAACAACCACGTCCGGGGTTCCTTTGTCGACCTGCAGCCCCCCGAGCGGGTGGTCTTTACGTGGGGCTGGGAGGGCTCGGACATCGTCCCGCCCGGATCGAGCACCGTCACATTCATATTCGAGGCGAGGGAGGGGGGCACACTGGTGCGATTGATCCACAGCGATCTTCCGACCGGGGAGGACTTTCGTCACACCCAGGGATGGAATCACTATCTGGGCCGTTTGACGAAAGCGGCCATTGGCGACGACCCAGGCCCCGACCCACTCGAAGTCGGTCAGGGGATGCACGATCAGCCCACCGGCGAATCCTGATCTGTTTCGGGACGGCCTCCCAGTGTGGCCGGTTCGTCAGACCGGGTCTAAGCGAATAGAAGGTCGAGCGCGTCCCCGGGATCCTGGGCGCTCATACTGAGATTCAGGACCGGCTTCGGCGGTCCGATCGGGCGACTATCGCACGCTGGACCACGATGAACACCAGGAGCAGGGCGCCAATGATGATCTGCGTCCACGACTGCTCGGCGCCCATGAACGAGATGATGGTCTTGATCGTTCCGTACACGAAGACACCGACCATCGAGCCCAGCACGTAACCCCGGCCTCCCGCGAGCACGGTTCCACCGATGACGACGGCAGCGATGGCGTCGAGCTCGGTGCCCACACCGTTGCGGGGATAACCGGCGCCCGAATATGCGGTCAGCACGAGACCGGCCAGGCCGCCGCAGATACCCGAGATGACATACACGGCGACCGTGGTGCGCGCCACCTTGAGACCCATCAGCGCTGCCTGCTTGTTGCCACCGATCGCATATGTCGTCCGGCCAAAACGGGTGAACTGCATCACCCAGGCGCCGGCAAAGGCCACCAGGAGCGCCAGGATGCCGGTCGGGGTGATGTACCAGTCGCCGAGCTGGATACGGGTCGACTGCAGCCAGAGCACCTCCGCCGTCTCGACCTTGATCGACGAAAGACTCACGACGAAGGCGAGTCCGCGTGCGAGGAACAGGCCGGCCAACGAGGCGATGAACGGCTGGACGTCGAAGAACTGCACCAGGACTCCGATGAGCAGGCCAACCAACGCGCCTGCGAGCAGAACCGCTGGTAACGCGATGGCCAGGGACACGCCGGCCGCCAGCAGTTGCGCCAGCCAGATGCCGGTGAATGCCATGACGGAGCCCACAGACAAGTCGATGCCCCCGGTGACGATGACGAAGGTCAAACCGACCGCCAGGATCAGCAGATAAGCGTTGTCCAGCAGTAGCGAAGAGATGTTTCTCGGGGTGATGAAATCGCCCCGGAGGAGGATCTCCGCGCCGACGAAGAGCAGGATCAGGATGGCGACGGCGGCCAGCGTCGGGAGGATGGACGCCCGCCGGCTCATGAAAGTTTGGAAATATCCGGTCTGCTCTCGAGTCGTCCTGGCGGCAGTCTCGACACTCGTCATCCGACGACCTCAGCATCAAGGCTTGGTTCCGCCGCGCGGCGGGCGCGCGCCGAACGAACGAAGTCACGGGCGACACGATGCAAACGCGGCGACTGGATTACCACCACGACCACGACGACAACGGCAAAGAACACCGGGCTCTCCGCCGACGGCACGCCGAGGAAGAGCATGGTGGACTCGAGGGTCTGAATGATCAACACACCTACGACAGTGCCGGCGAGACTGAACTTACCGCCCATGAGGGACGTGCCGCCCAGCACGACCGCGAGAATGGCATAGAGCTCGATGAATTGGCCCGCAGCGTTGGCGTCGGCCGCCTTGATGTTGGAGGCGTAGATGATGCCGGCGATGCCCGCGAGCACCGCGCTGGCGGCGTAGGCGCTCCAGATGATGCCCCGCGACCGCACCCCGGCGAGACGGCTCGCCTCAGGGTTGATGCCAACGGCCTCCGTGAGAACACCGAGCGCAGAGCGACGTTCGGTCAGCCCCACTACAGCTGCGGCAGCGACCCAGATGAAGAAGGCGAATGGCAGGAGAAGGTATCCCGTCGAGATGAACTCGAACGGCGTGCTGTTCACGGTTGTGATGAAGCCCTCTGTGATGAGCAGAGCAACACCACGGCCGGCGAGCATGAGAACCAGCGTCGCAATGATCGGCTGGATGCCGAGCAGGGAGACGAGAAACCCGTTCCACACGCCGAGCAGGAGCGAGATCACTAACGCGACAACCACCGCGAGCATGACCACCCCGACGTTGTTCGGGTCGGTCGAGCCGTCGATGATCGTGAGCGCCACTGCTCCGGACACGGCCATCACCGCTCCGACCGACAAGTCGATGCCGCGCGTGGCGATGACAATCGTCATCCCCAGCGACACCAACATCAGTGGGGCGCTCTGGCGCAGGATGTCGATCAAGGCGCCATAGAGACGGCCGTCCCGAACGGTGATGCTGGCGAACTGCGAACGGGCGATGGTGTTGATCAGGATGAGCATGACCAACGTTGCAACCGGCCAGAAGAGCCGGTGCTTCATGACACTCCTCAAGCTGCGCTCCCATCGCCCTCATTGGCGATGAAGTCGATCAGGCCGTCCAGATCGAACCTTCGCGAGTCGAGCTCACCAATGGACTTGCGGTCCCTCATCACGACTATCCGCTGGGCGAGTCGCAGTACCTCCTCGAGCTCAGACGAGATGAAGATCACGGACAGACCCTGCTCCGACAATTCGGCGACCTTCTTCTGAAGGTCGGCTTTGGTTCCGACATCGATGCCCCGGGTCGGCTCGTCGAGGATCAGGAGCTCGGGCGCCGTGGCGAGCCAGCGGGCGATGAGCACCTTCTGCTGATTGCCCCCCGACAAGTTGCCGGCGACCATGTCCGGGTCGGCCGGTCGGATGTCGAGCGCCGCCATGTACTCGGACACGACCGAATCCTGTTTCTCCTGGCGGACCTTGCGGAGCCCTTTGCGCGCCTGGATGCCGAGCACGATGTTCTCGGCGACGCTCAAGTCGGCGACGATGCCCTCCTCACGCCGGTCCTCTGATGAGAATGCGATGCCGCGGTCAATCGCATGGCGAGGCGAGGTCATTTTCGCCGGCGTGCCGACCATCTCGATGTTGCCTGAGTCGGCCCGGTCGGCCCCGTACAGCAGCCGCACCAACTCGGTGCGGCCGGATCCCAGGAGCCCAGCGATGCCGACGATCTCACCGTCGAAAACGTCGAGGTCGGCGGGCTCGAGCACGCCGCGCCTGCCCACGCCCGTCGCCTTGAGAATCGGGGCATCCGTGCGGTCGATCGCGCGCTCTGCAGTCGAGGAGATGGCCTCGAGGTCGTCCAACTGGCGACCGATCATCTTGGTCACGAGCTGATCCCGCGGCAGGTCCTTGACGAGATACTCGCCGACGAGCTTGCCGTTGCGAAGAACCGTTATTCGGTCGGCTATCTCGTAGACCTGGTCGAGGAAGTGGCTCACAAAGATTATGGCCGCACCCCTAGCGCGCAGATCGCGGATCACCGTGAAGAGCTGCTCGACCTCGCCACGATCCAGGCTGGATGTGGGCTCGTCGAGTACCAGGACCTTGGCGTCCAGCACCATGGCGCGGCTGATGGCGACCAGCTGTTGAATGGCGATCGAGTGGTTGGAGAGCAGCGATCGGGTGTCTATCGAGATCCCCAGGCCTTCCAGGTGCTCGGCTGCCAGTCGATGCACTGCCTTCCAGTCGATCCGTCCGCCCTTGCGGGGCTCGTGGCCGAGCATGACGTTCTCGCCGACGGAGAGGTTCGTGCACAGGTTGATCTCCTGGTACACCGTCGAGATTCCCGCTGCCTCTGCATCGGAAGTCCCCCGAAAGACCTGGCTGGTTCCGATCAGGTCGATGGATCCGCTGTCCACCGCATAGACGCCAGTCAGGGCCTTGATGAGAGTGGACTTTCCGGCGCCGTTCTCACCCATGAGGGAGTGCACCTCTCCCCGTCGGAGAAAGAAGTCCACATTGTCGAGGGCGAGCACACCAGGAAAGCTGATTGTGATGCCCCGCATCTCGACTATTGGTGGGTAAGCGGTGTCCGCGGTCAAGGTCACACGTTCACTCTCGATCTGTTGTAGTGCCCGACCGGGTGCCGGAAGGACCGGCCCCGGTCTGACACTCGCAAGCTATCTACTCGGGATGAACCCGTGAAGATCAGTACAGGCGATCGGGCAGGGCCTCTTCGGCCTGCTCCTGCGTGAAGGTCTGGTCCTCGACGTAGTTTCTCTTTTCGACTTCTTCGCCGGCGAGCACGCTGTTGACGAAGCCCGCAGCAAGCTCACCCAGAAGTGGGTTGCACTCGACGATGTAGTTGATCTTGCCGTCGATGAGAGCCTGCATGCCGTCGTGGACAGCGTCGATCGAGACGATCTGGATGTCCTCTCCCGGGACACCGCCCGCGGCCTCGATTGCTTCGATGGCGCCGAGCGCCATGTCGTCGTTGTGGGCATAGACCAGGTCGATGCCGTCGACGCCGTACTTCGTGAGGAAGCCTTCCATGACGGTCTTGCCGCCGTCACGTGTGAAGTCGCCGGTCTGCGAATCGATCTTCTCGATCGCGGTCTCAGCGGTGGCCTCGTCGAAGCCCTCGGCGCGGTCGTTGGCGGGAGCCGAACCGGTGGTGCCTTCGAGCACGACCATCTTGGTCGGGGTGTCGCCAAACGTCTCGGCTGCCCACTCCCCGGCATAGACACCTTCTCGTTTGAAGTCGAGGCCAACCCAGGTCGCGTACAGGTCTTCAGGGGCCGTCACCGTGCGGTCCTCCAGGATGACTGGAATCTCCGCGTCCGCGGCCTCTTGCAACACGTCTTCCCAACCGTCCTCGACGATCGGTGCGATGACAATGGCGTCCACGCCCTGGTTGATGAAGCCCCGAACCGCGGCGATCTGGGCCGCAGGGTCGTTGTCGGCCGCGTTGAAGATCAGCTCGAAGCCGTTCTCCTCCGAGAAGGCCGTCTTCATCGACTCGGTATTGGCCGAGCGCCACCCCGACTCGGATCCGGTCTGAGCGAACCCAACTGTGACGAGCTCTCCGGCTGATTCGCCCGCCGTGGTGGCGGCTCCCTCGCCGCCCGCCGTGGTGTCGCTCGAACTGCCGCCTCCGCAGGCGGCGAGTGCCACTGCGAGCACTGTGATCAGACCCAGAAACTGCCGTTTCCGGACTCCCTGTGATCTCATTTCTTCCTCCTCAATTGATCGGGTTTCGCATCTCTGCTTAGGGGATTAACACTGCGTCTGTCTGGTGGTTGATGATCTCCTCCTGTCCTGGCCTCACTCGGCATGTGTCGTTGGCGGGGCTGGCGTGGCTATGTTATCGTTAACGGGAACGGTAACATATGGCGGGAATCCTGTCTACTCATTCCGGTTTCTCTAGTGTTCACGGTCCCGTTATCGATAACAAGCAGTCGAGGAAGTCGTCACGTTCCGGGAGGAGCTAGGTATGTTGGGCTCGCGTCATCGGGTAACGATCAGAGACGTGGCCGCGCTTTCTGGTGTGTCGACACAGACCGTGTCTCGCGTCATCAACGACCGTCCCGACGTGGCGGCCGACACCCGAGAGCGTGTCGAGGGCGCTATTGCCACCCTGGGTTACCGGCCAAGTGCCGTGGCTCGAACGCTCGTGGCCAGACGGAGCAATGCGATCGGTGTGCTCCTTGCCGGGATGGGGTACACCGGCACCACCCTGACCTTGGCAGGGATCGTCGACGAGGCAGCCCATCTCGGGCTGACGGTGCTGATCGCCGAGCTCCCTGAAGGCGACAGTCTCGATGATCCACGTCCTGCAATCTCAGCCCTGGCTGAGCGCCACGTCGACGGCATCATCATGTCGGTACCTGATGTCGGGCACTCCGTCGACCGCATCAGAGCGGCGCTTCCCGAGCAACGTGAGCCGGTGGTGTTCGTCAAGGCGGGCGTGTCGGACACGTACTCGAGTGTGCTGGTCGACAACGCCGCCGCCGTCGAGGAGGTCGTCGATCATCTGGTTTCGATCGGGCGAACACGGATCGGTCACATCTCGGGCCCTGGCAGCTGGCATGAGGCACATGACCGCAGGGAGGGATGGCAGCGCGCATTGCACAAGCACGAACTCGACGCCGAGCCCGGGCTATGTGAGGAGGGCGATTGGTCTCCGGGAAGCGGAGCCACAGCCATGAGCGCCCTTCTCGATCGGCGCCCGGATCTCGACGCCGTGGTGGCAGCCAACGACGGGATGGCGCTCGGGGCCATGCACACACTGCGAGGTCGAGGACTGCGCATTCCCGAGGACGTGGCGGTGACGGGCTTTGACGACATCGACGAGGCCGCTTGGTTTGCACCAACTCTCACCTCGGTGGGCCAGCCACTCGAGGAGATGGGGAGACAGGCGGTCAGAAGGCTGTGGTCTGAGTTCAACGGCGAAGCCACCCCGGCCGTCGTCATCCCGCTCCGCGCCGAGCTGAGGATTCGCGAGAGCACAATCGGTGCGGGAGATCTGGAGCCTGAATAGACCGACGTCGGCTGCCGCTGCTGTTTCCGCTCTGTGACAATGCCGTCGTGGGCTTCTCATTCCACCTCTTCTGGGATCTCGCCCCGCCGGCCCGTGAGGTGATGGTGACTCTCGAAGTCCTCGAACCGCCATCGGTGGACCGTCTCTACTTCTGGGCCATGCAGGCCTCTTTCCTCGACGGCTCCGGCTCGCATGGGGCAGGACATCTGGGTCTGCAGTGGAATCCCCGCTTTCCCGACCACCAAGCGGTCAACTGGGGCGGCTATGCCACAGAAGGGGCCATCCTCCCCGGTTCCAGTTCGACCCTGCCCAGCACCCCGGGAGATCCAAACACCCGTGACCTCCCCTGGCTTCCCGGGCGGAGATACCGCCTGCGGATCTACCCCTCTCCGGAGATCGGCTGGAGGGGCGAAGTCACCGATGTCGAAACCGGTGTGGTAACGGTCGTCCGCGATCTGCACGCCGGAGGTGCCTATCTCGGCCATGTGATGGTGTGGACAGAGCTGTTCTGTGAGTGCTCCAATCCACGAAGCGTCGTCGCCTGGTCCGCGCCAGTTGCGATCGGCCTCGATGGAGAGCAGCTGGTTCCCAGGGCCTTCAGGGTCAACTACCAGGCCAACGGTTGCCCCAACACCAACGTCTACTCCGATGAGGGTGGCGTGTACCAGGCCACAGCCAGCGAGCGGACCACGCCGCAAGGCTCCCTCGTGGCGACGTGATTCCACATCGGTCGGCGCAACTCCGACCGCCTAGGCGAGCGCCGAATTCGCTGGTCTTGCCGTTGCCGGGACGTCGACGGTCGATGATCGCATCGGGCATCAGGATCGCCCGAAGAAGGGCCCGTGATTGAGCGACAGCCTCCGCTTTCTTGAGGAGCTGTAAAACATCTAGAAGGAATTCGGGAGAGTCCTCGAACTGGCTGAGGTCGAGTCTGTATTTCTTCCAGACTTCGCCGAGGACCCTGAAATCTTCGGCACGCCGATTCTGGTCCGTTTCGTCGAGGGCTCGTCGAAGGTGCCCGGAACAGGTAGGCGGATTCGTCTGCTCCGACAGCAAGTCGATGTCGATTTTCTACTCCAGGTACCAATGGACTTCCTGCCCGAGGAGAGGCGTGCGCTCGAGGGGGCGACGCGAGGAATCCCCCAGTGGTGGACCA
>JARDZU010000009.1 GCA_029240695.1 Acidimicrobiia bacterium
GGGCACCTTGCCCCCCTTGATCTGGTCGACGAACTCGTAGCCGCCGCCGGGGCCGGTGGGCTCGAGATTGATCACGACGTGTGCGTACTGGCCCTTGCCACCGGTCTGCTTGACATGGCGGTACTCGACCTTTTCCACCGCCCGACGGATGGTCTCTCTGTAGGCCACCTGGGGCTTGCCCACGGTCGCATCCACCTTGAACTCGCGAAGAAGGCGGTCGACGAGGATCTCGAGGTGGAGCTCGCCCATGCCCGAGATGATCGTCTGTCCGGTCTCCTCGTCGGTCCTGACCAGGAATGTCGGGTCCTCCTCGGAGAGCCGGTGTAGCGATTCGGAGAGCTTTTCGTCGTCGGACTTTGTCTTGGGCTCGATTGCCACCGAGATGACCGGAGCGGGGAACTCCATCGACTCGAGCTGGATGGCCTTGCTTTGGTCGGACAGGGTGTCACCGGTCGTGGTGTTCTTGAACCCGATTCCCGCCACGATGTCTCCAGCGAACACATCGTCGATGTCCTCACGGGAGTTGGCGTGCATCCGGAGGATTCGCCCGAGACGCTCCTTCTGCCCGGTCGTGGTGTTGAGGACCGTGTCGCCCTTGGCGACGTGCCCCGAGTACACCCGGAAATAGGTCAGCTTGCCGACATGGGGATCGGACATGATCTTGAAGGCGAGGGCCGCGAAAGGCTCGCCGTCCTCGGGCATGCGCTCGACGACGACCTCTTCGTCGCCGGGTCGGAAGCCCTTGATCGCCGGCAGGTCGGCCGGGCTGGGCAGATAGGCGACCACCGCGTCCAGAAGAAGCTGGACGCCTTTGTTCTTGAAGGCCGATCCACAGAACACGGGGGTGAAATCGCGGGCGAGGGTGCCGGTTCGCACACCCTCCTGGATCTCCTTGGAGGTCAGGTCGCCGTTCTCGAGATATGCGTCGAGGAGCTCCTCGGAGGTCTCGGCGACCGCCTCGAGCAGCTTCTCCCGGTATTCGGCGGCGCGGTCGACGAGATCGGCCGGGATATCGCTCGTGTCCCAGTGCTTCCCGTCGTCACCCTTCCAGATATGGGCCTTCATCTCGACCAGGTCGACAACACCGGTGAAGTCGGCCTCGGTCCCGATCGGCAGCTGGAGGACGAGCGGACGCGCCCCGAGTCGATCGATGATCGACTGGACGTCGAAGTAGAAGTCGGCACCGGTGCGATCGAGCTTGTTGATGAAACAGATGCGGGGCACCCCGTAGCGATCGGCCTGACGCCAAACGGTCTCCGACTGGGGTTCGACGCCGGCCACGCCGTCGAACACGGCGATTGCGCCATCGAGGACACGGAGGGACCGCTCCACCTCGACCGTGAAGTCAACGTGTCCAGGGGTGTCGATGATGTTGATCAAGTGCTCGTGCCAGACGCAGGTGGTGGCAGCCGAGGTGATGGTGATGCCGCGCTCCTGCTCCTGCTCCATCCAGTCCATCGTGGCTGCGCCTTCGTGGACCTCACCGATCTTGTAGTTGCGGCCGGTGTAATAGAGGATGCGCTCGGTCAGAGTGGTCTTGCCCGCGTCGATATGAGCCATGATCCCGATGTTTCGGGTACGGCTCAGCGGCACCTGGCGCAGATGCGATATGGCAGCGTTTCCGTTGCTCATTCTCTTCTTCTCTTACTCCGACTCGATATGCGGTTGTGAACGTCCCACGTCCTGCGGTTCGGGCCCGTTTCGGTGTCGGGCCCGCCTGCTGGAACGTTCCTCGGGTTACCAGCGGTAGTGGGCGAAGGCCTTGTTGGACTCCGCCATCTTGTGAACATCTTCCTTGCGCTTGATCGCAGCCCCGGTGTAGTTCGAGGCATCCAGGATCTCGTTGGCGAGACGCATCGCCATGGTCGGCTCACGCCGCTGTCTGGCGAAGTTGACTAGCCATCGAATGGCCAGAGTCTCCTGACGCCGGGCCGAGACCTCGACAGGCACCTGATAGGAGCTTCCACCAACCCGGCGGGACCGCACCTCGACCTGGGGCCGGACATTGTCCACCGCTCGTTTGAGGATCACGCTCGGGTCCTGACTGGTCCGCTGCTCCACGACTTCGAGGGCTCCGTAAACGATCTCCCGCGCGGTGTTCTTCTTCCCCTTCCACAAGACCTTGTTGATGACCTTGCTGACGAGGACGCTCCGGAATACCGGGTCTGGCTCGATCTTCCGCTTCTGTGCCGGTGCCCGTCGCATCAGGACACCTTCTTCGATCCGTAGCGGCTGCGGGCCTGCCGGCGATCGCTGACGCCGGACGCATCGAGCGTTCCGCGGATCACCTTGTAGCGCACACCCGGCAGGTCGCGGACGCGACCACCGCGAACCAGCACGATGCTGTGCTCCTGGAGGTTGTGGCCCTCACCGGGGATGTAAGCGGTGACCTCGACCTGTGAAGAGAGACGCACACGCGCCACCTTGCGCAGAGCCGAGTTCGGCTTCTTTGGCGTCACGGTGTAGACGCGGGTGCACACACCGCGCCGCTGTGGGGCGCCGCCTAGTGCAGCCGTCTTGGCCTTCTTCTTCTTTGGCTTCCTGCCCTCGCGGACAAGTTGCTCGATCGTCGGCATGTTTCTCCTAAACGCCAGGAAACGACACGGGCACACCCCAAACGTCGTTCCTGATGTGAAGCCTTGCGTACCGGGCACTGGGCGTGCCCGGCCCATCCGGTCGCGCTCAATAAGCGAACGGCCCCGGACGAAGGACCGATTCTATGTGTCTTCTCCGATTAGGGCCAAATTGATTTGCCCTGGGGAACGGTAGGTGGTGTGGGCTCGGACCCGGTTTTGGTCGTCGCCTCCGATGTCGTCGTCGTGGCCTCGGTGGTAGTGGTCGTGGGCTGGGTCGTGGTCGTCGTCGACGTCGTGGGGACGACGTGATCGTTGGGGTCGGGTCGTGGTGGTTGTGGCTAGTCGAGGAGGTCCCCTGGCAAGTTCCTGTCAATGAGGAAGGCCGCCTACCGGCGGCCTTCGTGGTGGGTGGTAGGTAGTAAGTGGTAGGCGGTCTTAAGACCTACCACCTAGAACCTACAACCTATTCCTCTTCGTCCTCTCCACCGCCGAGGGTGCCGCCCAGGGAGGCGAGCCATTCGGCGGGGTCCTCGGGGAGGCCCTCCTCTTCGCCGGGGGCCATGAGCCCGCCCTCGAGGTAGCCCAAGGAGGCAACCGTCGTGGCGCCGGGGAGCGCAGGCTGGAGCACCTGGTATTGCTGGGCCCCGGTCCCGGCCGGGATCAGCTTCCCGATGATCACGTTCTCCTTGAGGCCCCTCATGAAGTCAGAGCGGCCCTGGATGGCGGCATCGGTGAGCACTCGGGTCGTCTCCTGGAACGAAGCCGCCGACAGCCACGAGTCCGTGGCGAGAGAGGCCTTGGTGATTCCCATGAGCTCGGGTCGTCCCTCTGCAGGGCGCTTGCCGTCGGTCACCAGCTCCTTGTTGGCATCACGGAAATGCTGGTCGTCGATGAGGGCCGCCGGGAGGAAATCGGAGTCGCTTGCGGCGACGACCCTGACCCGGCGCAGCATCTGCCTAACGATCATCTCGATGTGCTTGTCGTGTATCTCCACACCCTGGGACCGGTACACCTCCTGCACCTGGTCGACCAGGTACTGCTGAGTGGCCCGGACGCCGCGGATCTCGAGGACCTCCTTAGGGTCGAGGGGGCCTTCAGTCAGCTGGGTCCCCGCTTCGATCTCGGCGCCGTTGGCTACGCGGAGCTTCGCGTAGCGCGAGATCCCATAGACCGCCTCTTCCTCGCCGTTCTCCACGACGATCCGCCGGCCATCCGAGTCCTCAACGAGGTTGACAACGCCACTGGCATCCGCGATCACAGCCTTGCCCTTGGGCGTGCGAGCCTCGAACAGCTCGACGACCCGGGGCAGGCCGTGGGTGATGTCCTCGCCTGCCACACCACCGGTGTGGAAGGTGCGCATTGTGAGCTGTGTCCCGGGCTCGCCGATCGATTGTGCGGCCATGATGCCTACGGCCTCCCCGGTCTCGACCATCTTCCCGGTGGCGAGAGAAAGCCCGTAACAGGCCTGACAAACGCCGCCGCGGGTGTCACAGGTCAGCGGTGAGCGGACCCGAACCGCATCGACGTCGGCGTCCTCGATGGCGTGCAGCTCCTTGGTGCCGAGCACAGTGCCGGCCCGTAGCTTCTCGTCATCGACGGTCGCCACCAAAGTGCGGCCCTCCTTGAGATCGTCGGCCAGGGCACGGCCGAAGATCCGGGAGCGAAGGTTGCGGATCTTGTTACCTCGCTCATCGACGACGGATATCACGATTCCCTTGTCGGTCTCGCAGTCGAGCTCCAGGATGATCATCTCCTGGGAGACGTCGACGAGCCGCCGGGTCAGGTAACCCGAGTCTGCGGTGCGTAGCGCAGTGTCGGCCAGGCCCTTGCGCGCGCCGTGTGTCGAGATGAAATACTCGAGGACCGACAGTCCCTCACGAAAGTTGGAGATGATGGGGCGGGGGATGATGTCTCCCTTGGGGTTCGCCACCAGACCCCGCATGCCCGCGATCTGACGGACCTGCATCATGTTCCCGCGGGCGCCGGAACCGACCATCATGTCGAGGGCGTTGAAGCGCTCCGACTTGAGGCCGCCCTTCATGGCGTCGGTCACCTTCTCGGTGGCTTCGGTCCAGATCTCGATCAACTCCTGACGACGCTCTTCGTCGGTGACGACACCCTTCTGAAACAGGCCCTGCACCTTGTCGGCGCGCTCCTCGTACTCCTCGAGGATCTGGGCCTTGTCCGCCGGGGTACGCACGTCGTCCAGGGCAATGGTGAGACCGGACTTGGTGGCGAAGTTGAAGCCCAACTCCTTGATCCCATCCAGAGTCTCGGCCACCGCGGAACGGGGGTAGCGCTCGATGACGGTTTCGATCAGCCTGCGGATGTCCGCCTTGATCACAACCGAGTCCACGAACGGGAAACCCTCGGGCAAGACCTGGTTGATCAACACTCGTCCGAGGGTCGTCTCGGAGAGCCCTGTATTGCTCAAGGGCGCATCGGTGAGGAGGCTGCCCAGCGTCGGCTTGAGGTCGGCGTGAAGCTCCGGATCACCGGCGAGATCCCCGAGACGGATCTTGACAGGGGCATGAACAGAGAGCTCCCCGATCTCGTTGGCCATCAAGGCCTCGTCGAAATCGGCAAACGACCGGCCGGCGCCCTTGGCATCTTCGATCCGCTCGGACAGGTAGTAGATCCCGATGACCATGTCCTGAGACGGCGTCACGATCGGGCGCCCCGACGCGGGTGACAAAACGTTGTTCGAGCTGAGCATGAGGACTCGGGCCTCGGCCTGCGCCTCCGCCGATAGCGGGAGATGGACGGCCATCTGATCGCCGTCGAAGTCGGCGTTGAACGCCTCACAGACCAACGGGTGGATCTGGATCGCCTTGCCCTCGACCAGCACCGGCTCGAAAGCCTGGATGCCGAGACGGTGAAGGGTGGGCGCCCGGTTCAGCAGCACCGGGTGCTCCTGGATCACGTCGGACAACACATCCCAGACCTGGGGGCGCTGCCGCTCGACCATCCGCTTCGCTGCCTTGATGTTCTGGGCAAGGTCGAGATCGACCAGTCGCTTCATGACAAAAGGCTTGAACAGCTCGAGAGCCATGATCTTGGGAAGACCGCACTGATGCAGCTTGAGCTGAGGCCCGACCACGATGACTGAACGGCCCGAGTAGTCGACGCGCTTGCCAAGCAAATTCTGACGGAACCGTCCCTGCTTGCCCTTGAGCATGTCGGAGAGTGACTTGAGCGGGCGGTTGCCCGGGCCGGTCACCGCACGGCCCCGGCGGCCGTTGTCGAACAGGGCGTCGACTGCCTCCTGGAGCATGCGCTTCTCGTTATTGACGATGATCTCTGGGGCTCCCAGGTCGAGGAGTCTCTTGAGCCGGTTGTTCCGGTTGATGACCCGGCGATATAGATCGTTCAGGTCGGACGTAGCGAAACGGCCACCATCGAGTTGGACCATCGGCCGTAGGTCGGGCGGGATGACGGGAACGGTCTCGAGGATCATGTCCTCGGGCCGGTTCTCGCCCTCCCAGAAGGGCTTGACCACCTTCATCCGCTGGGTGGCCCGCTGACGCTTCTGTGCCGAGCCGGCATCGAGATTCGCTTCGAGCGTCGCCATCTCGGTGTCGAGGTCCAGGTGGGTGAGCAGGGCCTTGACGGCCTCAGCGCCCATGCCTCCCTCGAAATAGTCGGCGTAGCGGAAGTAGATCTCACGCCACAGCTGCTCGGACTCGACGAGATCCTTGGGCTTGAACTTCCGGAATGTGTCGTACGCGTCCTCGATCAGCTCGATCTCGCGATCGGACCGCTCCTGCCGATCCTTGATCTCCCGCTCGACTTCCTTCTTCCGGGCGTTGATCTCCTGGCTCTTGGCGCCGCCTTCTTCCATGCGCTCCAGCTCGTCCTCGAGAGCCTCGAGACGCACCTGGTGCCATTCGGTGAACTCGGAGCGAACGACTTCGATCTCGTCGCGCATCGCAGCCTCGAGCTCGGGCAGGTCCTTCTGCCGCTTCTCGTCGTCGACGGAAGTGATGATGTAGCTGGCGAAGTAGATGACCTTCTCCAGCTCCTTGGGCGACATGTCGAGCAGATAGCCCAAACGGCTGGGGACACCCTTGAAGAACCAGATGTGGGTGACCGGGGCGGCCAGCTCGATGTGGCCCATGCGCTCACGCCGTACCTTGGAGCGTGTCACCTCGACCCCGCAGCGCTCGCAGATGATCCCCTTGTAGCGGATCCTCTTGTACTTGCCGCAGTAGCACTCCCAGTCCCGCTGGGGACCGAAGATGCGCTCGTCGAACAGGCCCTCCTTCTCGGGTCGGAGGGTGCGGTAGTTGATCGTCTCCGGCTTCTTGACCTCGCCGTACGACCAGGCCCTGATCTGGTCGCTGGAGGCCAGACCGATCTTTATCTCATCGAAAAGTTGCTGCGCCAATGTCACTCACTTCGTTCGTGGTTTGGGTGGTGGATGGTGTGAAACTCATTACTCACTATCTGGGCGCTCGGGTCGACTCAGGTCGATGCCGAGGGTCTCCACCGAGCGATAGGACTCCTCCTCGAGCTCCCTCAGCTCGACCTCTTCACCGGCGGAGAGCATCTCCACGTTGAGGCAGAGGCTCTGCATCTCCTTGACCAGCACCCGGAACGACTCCGGGATGCCTGGCTCAGGGATGTTGTCGCCCTTCACGATCGCTTCGTAGACCTTGACCCGGCCCTGAACATCGTCGGACTTGATGGTGAGCAGCTCCTGGAGGGCATAGGCGGCGCCATAGGCCTCGAGGGCCCACACCTCCATCTCGCCGAACCGCTGACCACCGAACTGTGCCTTACCACCGAGCGGCTGCTGGGTGATCATGCTGTAGGGGCCGGTCGACCTGGCGTGGATCTTCTCGTCGACCAGGTGGACGAGTTTCAACATGTAGATGTATCCGACCGTGACCGGGCTGTCGAAGGGCTCGCCTGTGCGGCCATCGATGAGGTAGGCCTTCCCGTCGTCACCGACCAGGCGCTCGCCGTCCCGGTTGGGCCGGGCACTCTGGATCACCTGCATGATCTCGTCCTCGCGGGCGCCGTCGAACACCGGTGTCGCCACCTTTGTCCACGGCTTGACACCGCCGACCGCCGGGCTCTTCCCGTCGAATGGCTCCCAGCCCTGGGCGGCAGCCCAGCCGAGGTGAGTCTCGAGGACCTGCCCGAGATTCATCCGGGAGGGCACACCAAGCGGGGAGAGAATGATGTCGACAGGGGTTCCGTCTGCCAGGAAGGGCATCTCCTCCTCGGGGAGGACCTTGGAGATGACTCCCTTGTTGCCATGACGGCCCGCCAGCTTGTCGCCCTCGGAGATCTTCCTCTGCTGGGCGACGTAGATGCGAACCAGCTCGTTGACCCCGGGCGGGAGGTCGTATCCCTCGGCCCGCTTGAAGACCTTCACGGCAATCACCTTGCCAGTCTCGCCGTGGGGGACCTTGAGCGACGTGTCACGGACTTCGCGTGCCTTCTCACCGAAGATGGCGCGCAGCAGGCGCTCCTCGGGGGTCAGCTCGGTCTCACCCTTGGGGGTGACCTTGCCCACCAGATAGTCGCCGGGGCCCACCTCGGCACCGACGCGGATGATCCCCTCCTCATCGAGGTTTGCCAGGACCTCCTCGGGGACGTTGGGGATGTCCCTGGTGATCTCCTCAGCACCGAGCTTGGTGTCCCGGGCATCGATCTCATGCTCCTCGATGTGGATCGATGTGAGGACGTCGTCTTTGACGAGACGCTCGGAGATGATGATGGCGTCTTCGAAGTTGTGACCCTGCCATGGCATGAACGCGACCAGCAGGTTCCGCCCGAGAGCGAGCTCGCCGGTCTCCGTCGATGGCCCGTCTGCGAGGACATCGCCAACCTTGACCGTGTCGCCCTCGCGAACGAGCGGCTTGTGGTTCATGCAGGTGCCCTGATTGGAACGGCGAAACTTGTCGAGGACGAAGGTGTGCTTCTTGTTGGTCTCCTTCTCCTTGACGACGATCTCGTCACCGGTGACCTCGACCACTTCGCCATCAACGGGGGAAATGACCATGTCGCCTGAGTCCTGGGCGGCTCGCTGCTCGACGCCGGTCCCGACCAGCGGGGCATCGGCTTTGAGGAGGGGCACCGCCTGACGCTGCATGTTCGAGCCCATCAGGGCGCGATTGGCATCGTCATGCTCGAGGAACGGAATGAGTGAGGTCGAGACGGAAACGATCTGTTTCGGAGAGACATCCATGTAGTCGACGTCCTTGGCCGGGATGTATTCGACGTCTCCACCGCCGCCCGCGCGGCGCACCAGCACCTTCGGGTTCTGGAACGTGCTGTCCTCCTTGAGGGGGGCGTTGGCCTGGGCGATGACGAATCGCTCCTCCTCGATCGCAGTCAGGTACTCGACCTTGGTGGTGACCTTGCCGGCCTCGACCTTGCGGTAGGGGGTCTCGATGAATCCGAACTCGTTGACCCTGGCGTAAGAGGCGAGGGAGCCGATCAGACCGATGTTCGGGCCCTCCGGGGTCTCGATGGGGCACATCCGCCCGTAGTGGGAGGGGTGGACGTCCCTGACCTCGAACCCAGCCCGCTCACGTGAGAGCCCACCGGGACCGAGCGCCGAGAGACGGCGACGGTGGGTGAGCCCGGCCAGCGGGTTGGGCTGGTCCATGAACTGGGACAGCTGTGAGGTCCCGAAGAACTCCTTGATCGCTGCTGTGACCGGACGGATGTTGATCAGGCTCTGCGGGGTGATCGCATCCGGGTCCTGGGTAGTCATGCGCTCCCGGACCACTCGCTCGAGACGGGTGAGCCCGACACGAACCTGGTTCTGGACCAGCTCGCCGACTGTGCGGATGCGCCGGTTGCCGAAGTGGTCGATGTCGTCGGTGTTGACCGCGACCTCGGTTCCGGTGTGCGTCGTCATCGTGGTCTGGCCCGCGTGCAACGCCACCAGGTACTTGATGGCGTCGATGATGTCCTCGTCGCGCAACAGCTGGAGGCCCTCGGCCCGGTAATCGGTCGGAGTGTCCTCCCGGTACTTCTGGCTGATCTTGTAGCGACCGACCCTGGTCAGGTCATACCGCTTCGGGTTGCGGAAAAGAGTCTGGATGAGACCGCGGGCCGACTCGACCGTGGTCGGCTCACCAGGACGCAACTTCCGGTAGAGATCGAGCAAGGCCTCTTCCTTGGAATGGGCGGTGTCCTTCTCGATGGTGTTCTTGATCGAATCGGCGCCGTCGAACATCGCCAGGATCTCCTCGTCCGTCTCGGCAATGCCGAGCGCCTTGAGGAAGGCGGTGATGTACTGCCGGCGTTTGCGGTCGACCCGGACACCGATGGTGTCCTTCTTGTCTGTGTCGAACTCGAGCCACGCACCGCGACCCGGGATGATCTTGCCCGAGAAGATCTCCCTGTCGGAGGTCTTGTCGGGGGTTTTGTCGAAGTAGATGCCCGGGGAGCGCACCAACTGGGAGACGATGACTCGCTCCGTTCCGTTGATGATGAACACGCCCTTGTCGGTCATGATCGGAAAGTCTCCGAGGAAGACCTGCTGCTCCTTGATCTCACCCGTCTGCCGGTTCATGAAACGGGCGGTGACGAACAAGGGCATTGCGTAGTTGGAATCCCGCTCCTTGGCCTCCTCGAGGCTCATCTGGGGCTCGCCGAAGCGATGGTCGGTCAGCTCGAGGGCGAGTGAGCCTGTGAAGTCCTCGATGGGGCTGATCTCTTCGAAGATCTCGCGGAAACCCTCGTCGAGGAACCACTTGAAGGATTCGTGTTGGACTGCAAGGAGGTCGGGAAGAGGTAGTACTTCTGGGATTTTTCCAAATGAAAAGCGCTCAGCAACGCGCGAAACCAAGGGGGGCCTCCTGAGGGATCCGGATCAGGTCTAAGTAACGCAGACAAGGCATGCTAACAGACGCGTCAGCATGCCTCCAATTGAAATCTTCAGTTGTCGAAACCGCCACCATCGGCTTCGTCCAGACGAACGCTGCGGCAGTCCCGGACCCGTGGGTCGGTGGTCAGCATACAGCGGCGCCGAGAAGACCGTCAAGGCTTTGCGCGGGGGCATGATCGCGGGCTCGGTGCCGGGCACTACGACCAGATCTCAATACCATGACCGGGCACCTTGGCCAAGCATGCTGCTCCGCTCTCCATCTTCTCCTGGGCGTTCCTGGCGCTCGGTCTGGTCATGTTCGCCCTCGCCGGGGTGGGATGGTCCCAACACGTGTCCAATGACGGTGTGGTCGTGGCGAACAACGTGAGCTACGCGGGCGAGCCAATGGAAGGCGTCACTCCTGCCGGCGTCCGGTCGACGGTGGCCGATCGCTCCTCTGAGATCCTCGAACGGCAGGTCATGATCGATTACGGGGAGGGCGAGCTCGCCGTCCCCCTCGGGACAATCGGCTTCTCCTACGACCAGCAGGCCACAGCGGCCGCCGTTCTTGCCGCCCGACATGAGGGCTCGGTGTGGCGACAGTTCTCCTCGTGGGCCATCGGTGGTGTAGCGACCGACGAAATCGAGGAGCAATGGGCCTTCGACCCGGATCAGGCACGAAAGGCGCTCGACAATCACCCCGGGCTCACTCCAGTCGTGGTCACCGAGCCAAAGGTCGAGCCCGACGGCCGTGGCCAACTCGTCCTGATCCCCGGGGTCATAGGGACCGAGGCCAACATCGACTCGATAGTCGATCAGCTCGGTGAAGTGGACATCATCGCTCCCCCAGACCGCCTCGACATCGATGTGGAGGAGATCCACCCCAGCGTGTCTGACGAGGTCGCCGGAGAGACTGTCGACCGGCTCAATGGCCTGACCGGTGAGGGGGTCGATATCTCGGTGGACGGCAAGACCGCGACACTGAACCCCGCCGTCCTGCAGTCACATCTCCGCTTCGATATCGGCGGTGGCGAGATCGGCGTCGCCTTCGACAGCGACGCGCTTCATGCCACGCTCGAGAACACCATCGTCGGACCGGTGGGCAGCTTCGTCGAGCCAACGTTCACCGTGACCGACGATGTCCCCGCCGTCCTCACCCCCGGCGAGCCACCCCCCGTGTGCTGCGAGGCCGGGGTTGGCAAGTGGCTCGGCCAGCAGATCCTTTCCGGCTCGAGCGGCCCGTTCGGGCTCGAGTCGCGGCCGACGGTCGATCCCGCTCTGGCAGCCTGGGCCGATGGCAGCCTGATAGTGGAGAAGGTGGGCGAATTCACCACCCCACACAACTGCTGTGAGACGCGGGTGAGGAACATCCAGCGGATCGCCGACATCGTGCGAGGCGTCTATCTGGTGCCCGGGGAGACGATCTCGCTCAATGAGTACGTCGGTCCCCGCACCGTCGAGAACGGATTCTTCTCCGCCGGCGCCATTCGACAGGGCCATCTGATCGAAGAGGTCGGAGGTGGCGTGTCCCAGTTCGCCACGACGATCTTCAACGCTGCATACTTCGCCGGGCTTGACTTCGTCGAGTACAGGAGCCACAGCCTCTACTTCTCCCGATACCCCTACGGACGCGAGGCGACGATCTCGAACCCGGCCCCGGACCTGGTGATGACCAATACCACCAACCACCCCATCCTGATCTGGACGTCCTACACGGACGAGTCGATCACCGTCAGCATGTATTCGACCAAGCACGTAGAAATCGAAGAGCTCGACCAGCGCACCTCGAGTCGCGGGGCATGCACCCATGTCGAGACCGACCGTCAGCGGACTTACCCCGACGGGCGGGTCGTCGTCGACACCTTCCTCGCCGACTACAGGCCGGCGGAGGGCATCGATTGCAGCGGCAATCCGATCCCCTTACCACCGACATAGCCCAAGCGGGCGCGGCTAACTGATCGGCCAGAGTCGCCTGTCTGCCAGAGCTCCGACCGCGGGATCGTCCCCGTAGCCCAGAGCGTTGACCACGAGCAGGACGATGATGAAGACGATGACCGCGAAGAAGAGACCCATCAGCCAAGCCGGCAGCTTCTTCTTCGGGGTCTCGCGTCGACCAGTCTTCATCACGATCATTGTGCCCCACCGACGCCGGTTCTTCGATCTCTACGATGCCACCGGTGATCCAGGTGTCATGCCATCCCGAGGAGGACCGTCAACGGTCGTGCCGGTATGAGTAGGCGGGCCGATGAGCACAAGGCAATCATCGGTTGGCGGGAGTGGGTCCAACTGCCCGATCTCGGTGTTGCCGAGATGAAGGTCAAGGTCGACACCGGAGCCGACAGCTCATCCCTCCACGCCTTCAATCTCGAACGGTTCGAACGGGACGGCACCGAGTACGTTCGCTTTGAGGTCCATCCCAAGCAGAGATCGAGGAAGCCTTCCATCCAATGCGAGGCTCCCCTGGCAATGGAGAAGAAGGTGAAAAACCCTGGCGGTCGAAGCGAGCTGCGCCCGGTCATAAGAACCAGAGTGCTGGTGGCCGGGGTGGAACTGAACGCGTTGGTCAATCTGACCAGCAGGGACGAGATGGGCTTCCGCATGCTCCTGGGCCGGCGGGCGGTGCGATCCAAGTTCGTCATCGACCCCGGGCGCAGTTACCTCGGACCCCGACCGGGGCGGGAGCCGGAGAACGTATGAAGCTCGCCATCCTCTCCCGCAATTCGGGTCTGTACTCGACGCAGAGGCTCCGAGAAGCCGCAGTGCTCCGGGGCCACGAGGTGGCGATAGTCGACTACTTGCGGTGCTACATGGAAATCTCTGCGAGGACGCCGAAGATCCTGTTTCGGGGGGACGAGCTGCGGCCCGACGCGGTGGTCCCGCGGATTGGCGCCACCTACACCTTCTATGGGGCGGCATTGGTGCTCCAGTTCGAAATGGCGGGCGTGTTCACCCTGAACGACTCGCAGTCGATAAGCCGGTCCCGGGACAAGCTGCGTTCGCTCCAACTCCTCTCACGTGCCGGCGTCGGGCTCCCCACGACGAGCTTTGCCCATTCCACCCAGGACATCGATGGGCTGCTCGAGGTGGTGGGCGGCCCACCGGTGGTTGTCAAGTTGCTGGAGGGCACACAAGGGTTGGGTGTGGTCCTGGCCGAGACGAGGAAGGCTGCCGACTCGGTGATCTCGGCCTTCCGTCAACTCGACGCCAACATCCTGGTTCAGGAGTACATCAAGGAGGCGGGTGGCTCCGACATCCGGGCGTTCGTCGTCGGAGGCAAGGTCGTCGCCGCCATGAAACGACAGGGCCCGCCCGGGGAATTCAGGTCGAACCTCCATCGAGGTGGCCACGCCGAATCGATCAAGCTGTCGCCGGCAGAGCGGGCCACTGCGGTCCGAGCGGCGAAGACGATGGGGTTGAACGTCGCCGGGGTCGACCTGCTCCAGTCGGATGCTGGGCCGATGGTGCTCGAGGTCAATTCCTCTCCCGGCCTGGAAGGAATCGAGACGGCGAGCGGCATCGACATCGCCGATGCGATCATCGAATTCATCGAGGACCACGCCGTCCACGAGCCGGCGGCCAGATCCGGCCGTGGTTGACACACGCAACGATCCGATAACGATCGGCAAGGTCACAGTCCCTCCCGGGCGGAAGATGAGGATCGAGCTCCCCTTCGCCCACCTCCCCGCCGGTACGGAGGCCTCGCTCCCAGTCGCCGTGATCAACGGGCGAACCTCCGGGCCCAACGTTTGGGTGTCCGGCGGCATCCACGGCGACGAGATCAATGGAGTCGAAGTCGTTCGCAAGGTGATGAGGGCCCTCGACGCCAAGAACCTGCGCGGCGCCGTTATCGCGGTGCCGATCGTGAACCCACTCGGATTCATGGTCCGCTCCCGATATGTCCCCGATCGACGCGACCTCAATCGCGTCTTCCCCGGCTCCGCCCGTGGCTCGACAGCGTCGCGTCTGGCTCATCTATTCATGACAGAAGTCGTGGCGCATTGTTCGGTCGGGATCGACTGCCATACGGCCTCGAACCATCGGACAAATCTCCCCCAGCTTCGAGCAGACATCGATGATCCGGAAACTCTCGCGCTGGCCCGGGCATTCGGCGCCCCGTTCACCATCAAGGCCCGGGTGCGTGATGGCTCACTGCGGCAGGCAGCCGCCGAACAGGGAATCAAGATGTTGCTCTATGAAGCGGGCCAGGCGGATCGAACCGACGAGGATTCGATCTCTCTCGGATTCGAGGGAGTCATGCGGACACTTCGCTCGTTGGGGATGGTCGACATGAGACTCCCGAGGCCCGGCTCGACCACGTTGGTGCGGAGGACTCGATGGCTGAGGGCACGACGTGGCGGGCTCGTCGAGATCTCACCGAAGCTCGGCGACCGTGTCGAAGCGGGTGACGAGGTCGCCCGGATCTCGGACGCATTTGGCGTCAGACCGACTCGGGTCAAGACGACGACTTCGGGTTGGGTGATCGCCCGTAACCTCAACCCGCTGGTCAACCCGGGTGACCCGCTGCTCCACGTAGCCGCCGAGCACGGACCTGATGTCGACGAGCCCGCGGAGAGGCGTCGGAAGTAACGACGTACTACGAGGCTTGTTCGATCTCTTCGATCCAACGGCGGCGGATCGAGCGGCGCTCTTTCGGGGTGTGACCTCCCCACACACCTTCGCTCTGATTGGTCTCGATCGCCCAAGTCAGGCACTCGGATGCGACCGGGCAGGTGGCACAGACCGCCTTGGCCCGGGCGATGGCAGACAGGTCCTCCGCATCAGGGAAGAACGACACCTCATCGATGACGTCGAGACAGGCCGCATCCTCCCGCCATGTCGAGAACCTCACATCGAAGGTCACAGGACTAACCATCTCTGAACTCCCGTAAACGCAACATCAAGGCTTTTCGTTCCCGTTGGGACCCCTGTGCCAAACATGATTCGGAGCCGGACCGATGGCGGATTGGGGCGGGTTCAGTCGAACGGATAGGGCTCGGGGACGGCGCCCGGGCCGAGTCGCCCCAATTCAGCGCGTGCAACCGACCTGCGGTGCACCTCGTCTGGCCCATCGGCGATCTGGAGCCAACGCCCCATCGAATAGAACCGTGCCAGCGGGAAATCCCCGGTGAAGCCGGCGGCCCCGAAGAGCTGGATGGCACGATCGGCGATATCGGTGAGAAGGGCCGGCGTCACCACCTTGATCGCAGCGATCTCAGTGCGGGCTGCCTTCGCTCCCACTTCGTCGATCATCCACGCCGTCTTGAGGACGAGCAGACGGGTCTGCTCGATCCGGATCCGAGCGTCGGCGATCCACTCCTGGATCACCCCCTGCTCGGATAGCGGCCGCCCGAAAGCGGTACGAGCCTGGGACCGCTGCACCATCAGGTCGAGGCACCGCTCAGCGGCGCCAATGGCCCGCATGCAGTGGTGGATCCGTCCCGGGCCGAGCCTGGCCTGGGCGATCGCGAACCCCCCACCCTGCTCGCCGAGGAGGTTGGCGACCGGGACTCTCACGTCGTCGAATCGGATCTGAGGGTGCCCTCCCCGATCCTGATATCCGAAGACCGTCGGCTCGCGCTCCACCTCCACGCCGGGACTGTCCATCGGAACAAGCACCATCGACTGACGACGGTGCGGCTCGGCATCGGGGTCGGTGACCCCCATCACGATCGACACCTTGCACCGGGTTGAAGCGGCGCCCGAGCTGAACCACTTCCGACCGGTGATCCGATAAACGTCGCCCTCGCGGACGATCCGGGTGCGGATGTTGGTGGCGTCTGAGCTGGCGACGTCGGGCTCGGACATCGAAAAGCAGGACCTGAACTCGCCGTCGAGCAAGCGCGCGAGCCAGGTCTCCTTCTGCTCAGGAGTGCCGAACAAGTGGAGGATCTCCATGTTCCCGGTGTCCGGCGCCGAGCAGTTGATGGCCTCGGGGGCGATCTCGGGGCTCCGACCTGTGATCTCGGCGAGCGGTGCGTACTCGAGAACACTGAGGCCGGCTCCGAGCTCGGAATCGGGGAGGAAGAGATTCCACAGCCCGCGGCTGCGGGCCTCGACCTTCAACTCCTCGATCACAGGCGGGTGATGATGGGGGTTGCCCGACTCCTCCATCTCCCGTTGGTATACGGCCTCAGCCGGATACACCGCCTCCTCCATGAATGTCAGCAGACGCGTCCGCAACTCCTCGACCCGCTGGCTGTAGGCGAAGTCCATCGTGGCGAGAAACTACTTGCCCGCTAGTGCTCGGGCTCGGCCTGGGGCTCGGGCCCCGGCTTTGGCTGCGGCTCGAGATCGGCGTCGGGCACCGGTGCCTGGTCGGGCGGAATATCGGCGTCGCTTGGCGGGGGATCGAACGTCATCTGTGGGATCGGAGCGGGAGGCCGTCTCTGGCCGCCTCTGCCCCGGGTCAGCTCCCCCATCAGCAGCCAACCCGCGATGAGAGCGAGGAAGATCGCCTGGGTCCACAGCGCCCATGCGAGTGCGCCCGCCGCCGTGATGAAGAACACGACATTGGCGATGACCTCCGCTCTGGAGGGAATCACTTTCTGAAGGAGAGAAGTGAAGAGATGGCCGCCGTCCAGCGGACGAATCGGAAGCCAGTTGATCAGTCCCCAGAAGACGTTGACACGGACGAGGTTGTTGACCACGAATTCGGCCAATTCACCATCGGGAGCGGTGAGCAGGCCGACCAACCACACCAGACCGCCGAAGAGGACCCCGACACCCGACCCGGCAGCCGCCACCAGGGCCCGCTGCCCCGGCCCTAGCTCCTTGCCCGGCACAGACCAACTGGTGAGCCCGCCGATGCCGTTGAGCTCGATCTCGACCTCGGCGCCATACGAGCGGGCGGTGATGGCATGACCGAGCTCGTGGATGAGGATCGAGACGAACACGATCGCCACCCAGGCCACCAGGTAGACGATCGGTCTCCTGCTGGTGAACCCGATCAGAGCGGCGATGACGAGAAACGATGGACGAATCGTCACCGGGATCCCGAACAGCCGAAAGGTGGGCATGCCCCCATGATGGCCCACGTTGCGAGTCTTCGGGACAAAGGGCGTGGTTACGCTCGGCTGATGAACGACGATCTACGAGCCAAAGTGGCCGCCGACCTCCCCCGACTCACCGAGCTGCTCGGCGACCTGGTCAGACTTCCCTCCGTCAGCGCCCCCGGGTACGACACGAGCAAGGTGCACAGGGCGGCGAAAACAATCGTTGGGATTCTCGATCGGGCCGGGTTCGAGGATGCCCAACTACTGGAGGCGAACGGAGGCAACCCGGCGGTGTTCGCCCGTATTCCCGCGCCGGCAGGTGCTCCCACACTCCTTCTCTACGCCCACTACGACGTCCAACCTCCGGGTCCTTCAAACGAGTGGTCCACCGATCCGTTCGAGCCCGTCGTGTGGGAAGGCCGGCTATACGGAAGGGGCTCGGCCGACGACAAGGGCGGGATAGTGATGCATCTCGGGGCGGTGGCCGCCCACGACGGCCGCCCTCCGGTTGGCGTCCAGATTTTCTTCGAGGGAGAGGAAGAGGGCGGGTCACAAAGCCTCGCGGGCATCCTCGAGCGCTACTCGAGTCTTCTCACCCCGGACATAATTGTCATCGGCGACGGGGGGAACTGGTCGGTCGGGGTGCCTGCATTCGTCACGTCGTTGCGGGGGATCGCCGGCGTCTCGTTGGAGTTGCGCACCCTGAAGAAGGCGGTCCATTCCGGATCGTTCGGCGGCGTGTTCCCCGATGCACTGACCGCCATGATCCGTCTGCTGGCAACTCTCCACGACGACAAGGGCAATGTGGCGATCCCCGGCCTCGTCAGCGAGGAGGTCGGAGGCATCGACGTACCCGAGCAGATGGCCCGTGAGCTCGCAGGGACCGTGGACGGCCTGGAGCAGATCGGCACCGGGACGATCCCTTCCCGCATTTGGACCCGGCCCGCAGTGTCGGTCCTCGCCCTCGATGCGCCCCCGGTGTCTGAGGCCATCAACCAGCTGGTCCCCGTGGCAAGGGCAAAGGTCAGTCTGCGAACCGCACCCGGTCAGGACACCAATGCCGCACTCGAAGCGCTGAAGAACCACCTCGAGGAGCACGCCCCATGGGGAACCAAGGTGGAATTCCTCCACGAGGAGGTGGGCGACGCCACGAGCCTCGACATGGACACATTCGCGGTAAAGGCCTGGTCTGCTGCTTTCGAAGAGGCCTTCGGGAACGAGCCGATCCACATGGGGGCCGGAGGCTCCATCCCATTCATCTCCACCTTTTCCGAGATGTACCCGGGCGTACCGATCCTCGTGATCGGGACCAGTGACCCCACAAGCGCCTATCACGCCCCCAACGAGAGTCAGGATCTGGCCGATTTGGGTAAGGCGGTGCTCGCCGAGGCGATCGCGTTCAGGTTGATCGCCCAAGCATCAGCGTGACCCAACGAAGCCGTTCTGTCGCCACGCCTCGTACACCACTACCGCCGTCGAGTTGGAGAGGTTGAGCGAGCGGACGCCGGGACGCATCGGGAGACGCAAACGCTCCGTCACCCACTCCAGCTCCTTGACGTCGTCGGGTAGGCCGACCGACTCCGGGCCAAACATGAGGCAGTCACCCGGTCGGTAGTCGACTTCGGTGAAGAGCACGTTGGCATCGACGGTGTAGGCAAACACCCGGTCCGGCCGGCGGGCGGCGCGCCAGCTCTCCAGGTTGTCGTGGACGCTGACACTCGCCTTCTCCCGATAGTCCATGCCCGCCCGGCGCAGCTTGGCGTCGTCCATGTCGAAGCCGAGTGGGGAGATGAGATGGAGGTGGCATCCCGTGACAGCGGCGAGACGCATGGCGTTGCCCGTGTTGGGAGGTATCTCCGGCCGGTAGAAGACTATGTCAAACATTTTGGGTCGAACACCTCAGCTCAGATCGAAGAGGCGCAGCTCGGTGTCTTCGATGTCGCGAAGACCGTCGTAGTCGACTTCGAGCGCGACGATCCCTCGTGTCTCTGCCAGTACCCGAGCCTGCGGGGTGATCAGCTGGGCGACGAACATCCCGCGCACCGGCCCCAGTCGCGGGTCCTGTCCCAATCGCTGCAGATAGCGGGTGAGTTGCTCCACGCCATCGATCTCGCCTCTCCGCTTCACCTCGACGGCCACCACGCGCCCTTCGTCGTCGGCGCAGAGAAGGTCGACCGGTCCGATGTCGGTGGGGTACTCGCGACGGATCAGGCTGAGCCCATCTCCCAGCACCCAGGGCCGAGCGGCGAGTAGCTCCTGAAGATGGGCCTCAACGCCGTCTTTCTGCAAGCCGGGATCGTCACCCATGGCGTGGGTCACGTCCTCCAGCACCTCGGAGATGGCGATCACCAGCTTCTCCCCCTTGCCGTTGGTCACCTCCCAACGGTCCTCGTAGGTCTCGACGACGTTGGGAGAGACCATCCAGTTGAGCGGTTTGGAGGCGTTCCCGTCGGAGTGGATGGCGAGGGTTCCATCTGCCTTGATCATGATCAGCCGCACCGCCTCGGGAAGATGCGCGGTGACCCGGCCGGAGTAGTCGACCGTGCAGCGGGCGATGACCAATCTCAAACGTGGGCGAGAGTACCGGTGCGATGGATCCTGCCGGCGACGACCGCGCACACGAAGAAGAGGCTGGCCAGGACCACCCAGCCCGGGGTGTAGCTCCCGAGCCGATCGACGGATAGACCCATCAGCGGGGCGCCAATGCCGATTCCGGTCAGGAACCCGAGCATCGCCAGTCCTGTGCCGCGACCAACCAACTCAGGCAACGAATAGTCCATCACTGCCAGCATCCCAACGGCGTTCCAGGCGACGGCTCCAGATCCAATCAACAGGGCCGCCGGTATCAGAACCCAGGAAGGCAAGCTCCCCGCCGAAGCCAGTGCGAGAAGTAGCGCGGCGACCGCCGACTGTGCCGCCAACAGGCGGAGCGTCCGACCGTGTCCCAGCCATCGCTCCGAGGCCGATCCCCATGTGATCCGGGCGATGAAGCCGACCAAGCCGACACCGGCGATTAGCCGGCCGGCTTGAGCCACGGTCCAACCCTGACTCTCCTCAGCGAAAAGCGGGAGGAATGTCGTCGTGGCCGAGACTCCCATCCCGATGAGCGTGCCATAGACCGCAATCCACTTGACCGCCGTAGGGATGGGCGAAACGGGGGCCCCCTCGATCCTGGGCGCTCTCTCGACCTCGGGGCGCCGCCACATCCCTACCAGGCCGACCGCCGGAAACACCAGAAAGGAGGCAAACGCCAGCCGCCAGTTGGTGGCCGCGGCAAGGGCTGGAAGTAGAAGGCCCCCCAAGAACGCCGCCATCTGCACCCCGGACTGCTTGATGCCGGTGACCACGCCCCGGGCACCGGCAACGATGTTGTCGACGATCAGGGCGTTGGTGGCGGGGTTGGTCCATCCGTTGGGCACGCCGCTCAGCACTGCACCGCAAACGAGGACGAAATAGCTGGGGGCGACGGCGACCAGGACCATGGCGATCATCCCCAGGATCAACACCCCGATCACAGATTTGACGCTGCCGATCCGGTCGGTGAAGCGGCCGAAGATCGGAGAGAGCAGGGCTCCTGTGAACGCACTCGCCGAGACCAGGATCCCGATCTGCCATCTGTCCACATCGAATTCGTCGATCAGGAAGGAGGCGAGAACGCCAAACGCGCTCTGACCAAACGTGGCCACACCCATCGCCGTTGCGGTCACAGCGGCCAGCGAGAACCTGCTGAAGGGTCGAGTCGAGTGCTTGGTGATGGCCAATTAGTGTCCAATTGTCGATTGGAGAATGCTCATGATGCGAATCCTGGTGGGGACCGAGAAGGGCGCCTATCTGCTCACCGAGTCGGGCTCAGACTGGCACGTCGATGGCCCGATGTTCCCCGGGTGGAAAGTGACCGCCTTCGGCCAGACCGTCGGTGGCGCTCGTGTCGCCGCCACTGGCAGCAATTGGTACGGCGTCGGGGTGCACCACAGCGAGAACCTGCTCGATTGGAAGCCGAGCGACTCGCCTCCGACCTGGCCCGATGGGTCGGACCGCAAGATGGAGCAGATCTGGACGTTTCACAATGAGGGCGACCGCCTCCTCGCCGGCGTCGCTCAGGCGGGTCTCTTCTCATCCGACGACGGGGGCATGAGCTGGGACCCGGTGACGAGCCTTAACGAGCACCGCACCCGGGACCAGTGGTCTCCAGGGGCGGGTGGTCTCTGTGCCCATCGCATCCTCTCCGGCAATGGGAGCATGTGGGTCGGCATCTCCGCCGTCGGCGTCTTCAGGTCAGACGACGAGGGCGCCACCTGGGTGCCGAAGAACGATGGGATTCCCTCGGTCGATACCGCCGAGGGCGGAGAGCGACCGGAGGTGGGCTACTGCGTCCATGGTCTGGCCCACGATCCGGACGAGCCGGATCACGTGTGGCGCCAGGACCATCAAGGGGTCTTCCGATCCACCGACGGAGGGGACAACTGGGAGCGGATCGAGGACGGTCTGCCGGCCGGGTTCGGGTTCGTCATGTGGCGGCACCCCGGCACGGGGCGCCTCTTGACCATCCCTCTCGAGTCATCGGACAACAGGGTCCCCGTGGATGGGAAGCTCAGCGTCTACGCCTCCGATGACAACGGTTCCTCGTGGCGCGTCTCCGGCAGTGGCTGGTCGGAGGCCCCTCAGTTCACCGGTGTGCTGCGACGGGCTTTCGACGGCGATGGCAACGGTGGATTCTGCTTCGGGACGTCAGGAGGGAAGCTTTGGCTCACCCGTGATCTCGGAGACACCTGGCAGGAATTGAACGCCTCCTTCCCCAGGATCGCGGCGGTCAGCATCGTCGCATGAGTGTCACCGTCCGGATCCCACGCGTCCTGTCCCAGGCGGTGACCACCGGGGTGCGGCACCAGGCCGAGGGCGAGACACTGGCTGCTGTGCTCGAGAACCTGTTCTCCCGGGAACCGGGGTTGGAGAACCACCTGCTCGACGAGGGCGGGAGGATCAGGCCCCATGTCCTGATATTCGTCGACGCCGCCCGCGCCGATCTGGACACCCCCGTTCGGCCGACCTCGGAGATTCAGGTGCTTCAGGCGGTCAGTGGAGGCTGATCCGGGGGTGGATCGGTCTTGGTGGGGCGGCTGAACACAAACCAGAGAGCAAAAACCCCGACTGCAACGAGGACGATCCTCAGGACCATGTTGTCGATGAGGACGAACGCTGAGAACGAGAGACTGGCGGTGATGGCGATGGCGGCCACCCATTTCATCCTCATCGTGAGCCCGCCGCTCCTATAGCCCTCGATGATCTTCCCGTAGACCGGATGGTTGACGAGCCAATCGTGCACCTTCTCCGATGACATCGAGAAGAAGAATGCGGCGAGGATCACGAAGTCGAATGTGGGGATACCGGGCAAGACGCTGAGGTAGACGAATCCGAGACAGATGACGCCGAGCACGAAGTAGACCCCGCGCAATAGACGGCTGCGTGGTTTCTTGGGCGCAACCGACCGGTCGACACTCTGTGTCACGGCGCCAACATATTGCGGAGGGTTTCTGACGGCGAGTCGGTATCCAGGTACTCGGTACCCGGTACTTGGTACCTTCAAAGAAACAAAGGAACCAAATGCCGATTGCAACGCCAGAGAAGTACCGGGAGATGCTCGATGCCGCCCGCAAAGGGGGATTCGCGCTGCCCGCCATCAACGTCACCTCCTCGACCACGATCGTGGCCGCCCTCGAAGGTCTGAGCCAGGCCGGATCCGATGGGATCCTCCAGGTTTCTTACGGCGGCGGCGAGTTCGCCTCCGGGCAATCGAACAAGAACATGGCAGTGGGAGCCATCGCCCTGGCCGAATTCGCCGGAGTGGCCGCCAAGCAGTACCCGGTCCACGCCGCCCTGCACACCGACCACTGCCCCCCGGACCGCGTGGACGGATACATCCGACCGTTGCTCGAGGAAAGTCGGCGGCGAAAGGATCAGGGCCGAGATCCGGTCTTTCAGTCACACATGCTCGACGCCTCCGAGTTGCCGATGGAAGAGAATCTGACGCTGGCAAGAGAGCTCCTCGACCTTTGCGCCGAGCTCGACATCATCCTCGAACTGGAGATCGGCATCGTTGGCGGCGTGGAGGACGCCACCGACAACGAGGACATCGACCGCGCAAAGTTGTACACGTCTCCCGAAGACATGGTCCGGGTCTCGGAGGTCCTGGGTACGTTCGACAAGGGTCAGTACCTGCTTGCGGCCGTCTTCGGGAACGTACACGGGGTGTACAAGCCGGGAGCGGTGAAGCTCGATCCCACCATCCTTCGCGAGGGCCAGCAGGCGGTGGCCGACCGATTCGGCGACAGCGCCAGGCACTTTCTCGTCTTCCATGGCGGGTCAGGCTCGAGCGTCGACGAGATCCACGAGACGCTCGGCTACGGCGTGATCAAGATGAACATCGACACCGACTGCCAGTACGCATACACCCGGCCCATCGCAGACCACATGCTGAAGAACTACGACGGGGTCATCAAGGTCGATGGTGAGGTCGGGGACAAGAAGACATACGATCCGCGCTCCTACATGAAGAAGGCAGAGGTCGGCATGGCGGCCCGCGTGGTCGAAGCGGCCGAGCAGCTTCTCTCGGCAGGCAAATCGACAGGTTGATGGATCGCAGGCACGAAACGTGGGCCACATCCGATAGGTTCGTCCCGCAGCGGTTCGTCGGCCCTTTCGTCCGTTTCACCCGGATCGAGGCGGCATCCGGCCTAGTCCTTCTGGCCGCTGCAATCGTCGCAATGGTCTGGGCCAACTCCCGCTGGTCGGCCACCTATTTCCAGATCCTCGAGACGCCGCTGATCATCGAGTTCGGGCCGATTCATTTCGACGAGGACTTCCAGCACGTGATCAACGACGGCCTCATGACGATCTTCTTCTTCGTCGTCGGGCTCGAGATAAAGCGTCAGGTGGTCCACGGAGACCTCAGCGACCCCAAGACAGCCGCACTCCCCGTCATGGCTGCCGTCGGCGGCATGATCTTCCCGGCTCTCATCTACATATGGATCAATCTCGATGCCGGTGAGGCGGCGATCCGGGGCTGGGGTGTCCCAATGGCGACCGACATCGCATTCGCAATTGGTGTGGTGGCCCTCCTCGGATCCAGGATCCCCAGCGGGGCGCGGTTGTTCCTGCTGACACTGGCGATCGCCGATGACATCGGGGCGATAACTGTTATCGCTATCTTCTACACCGAGGATCTGGAGTTCGGCTACCTCGGCCTGGCGGTCGGCGGACTGTTGCTGGCCGTGGTGGCCACCCGGGTGGGCATTCGGTCACTCGCCTTCTATGTCCCTCTTGGGGTGATCGTTTGGTTTTTCACCTTCGAGTCCGGAGTTCACGCCACGCTCGCCGGCGTGGCACTGGGCTTCCTGACTCCGGCCCGGCCGATGTACCCGTCAGACGAGTTCGACCGACGTGCGCGGGCCATCCTCGGCTCGTTCCCGAACGAGCCTGACACACCAGAGGACCAGGAGCATGCCGATCACGAGGCCCTTCTCTTGAGCGACATCTCGTCGGAAGCCGTCGCACCCCTCAGCCGGCTCGAGTACCGACTCCAGGTATGGAGCTCGTTCGTCGTGATTCCGCTGTTCGCCCTGGCCAATGCCGGTGTCGACTTCCGCGGCATCGACATCGGAGAGGCCCTGACCTCGACAGTGGCTCTGGGCGTCACCGCCGGTCTGGTGCTCGGCAAGACGATCGGGATCAGCCTCCTCAGCTTCATCACGGTCAAGATCGGTTTGGGACGGCTCCCCGAAGGAACGAGCTGGCTGCACATCGTCGGTCTCTCGGTCGTCAGCGGGATCGGGTTCACGGTCGCCCTCTTCATCGCGGGTCTCGCTTTCAACGACGCCGTGCTCAACGACTTGGCGAAGGTGGGGATCTTCGCCGGCTCTATCCTGGCTGGAGCGATTGGCTCTGCTGTACTCATCCGGGCACGACCGGTGGAGCAACCGTGAGCCGACCTCCAGAGAGCTTCACTTGTGTCGATTGTGGCGGGGAGGCACATCTCATCTCGTTCCTCCCCGAGGACGCCGATCCCGAGCCCGGGTCATCACTGGCATACCGATGCGCCGACTGCATGGAGCGTTTCGACGTGGTCTGGGAGGAGGACCTGGAGGACGACCCCGAGACGATTTGACCCGTATCCGGTCCAGAGAAGCTGAGGTTCGGGGCAAATTCGACTTGTGAGTGAGCGCTCACTCATTTAGAGTCCGGTCGTGAGTCATAGACTTCGGGCCGAACCCCTTGCCCCGGACGATCGTCGCCGGGCCATCGTCGAAGCCGTCATCCCTCTCCTCGTCGAGCGCGGGGCGACGGTGACCACTCGTGAGATGGCGGAAGCCGCCGGCATCGCGGAGGGCACCATCTACCGTGTCTTCCCCGACAAGTCCGCTCTGATCCACGAGGCGGTCCGGGTAAGCATCGACCCCGGCCCGGTCCAGAAGAGCCTGTCCGAGATCTACCCCGATGCTCCGCTGGAGACCCAGTTGGCCGAGGCGGCCCGGATCCTCCTCGAGCGATTCGACATCGTCATCACGCTGCTTGGTGTTCTCCGCACCCTCCCCCATTTCGGCATCGAGGGCAAGGCGCCAGGGCCACCTGCGTTCGTCACGGTCGCCAACGGCGCCATCAATCAGTCTCTGGCCCGGATCTTCGACCGACACCAGGATCAGCTGAGGATCGACCCGGCGCGAGCCGCCTCCGCCTTCCGGGGCCTTCTGCTGGCCAATGCCCACCCGACGATGGAGCTCACAGAACGACTGACGATCGACGAGATCGTCAGCGTCCTCCTCACCGGCATCGTCACTCCCTCGCTGGAGAAGGTGACCTGATGCTGATTCGAATCGTCAAGGAGTACTTGCGCCCCTACAAGAGATGGCTGGGGATCATCGTCGTGATGCAACTGGTCGCCACCATCGCCACCCTGTATCTGCCCAGCCTCAACGCGGACATCATCGACCAGGGCGTGGTGACCGGGGACACCGACTACATCCTTCGGGTGGGAGCCGTGATGCTCGGCATCTCCCTCCTCCAGATCGTCTGCACCATCGTCGCCGTCTACTTCGGGGCCAGGACCGCCATGGGCTTCGGGAGGGACGTACGCTCGAAGATCTTCCATCGGGTCGGGGAGTTCTCAGCCCGCGAGATGGCCAAGTTCGGCGCGCCTTCGCTCATCACCCGTAACACCAACGACGTCATGCAAGTGCAGACCCTCGTCTTCATGGGGCTGACCATGATGTTGATGGCGCCGATCATGATGGTGGGCGGGATCGTCATGGCGCTGCGCGAGGACGTCGGACTCTCCTGGCTGGTGGCAGTCGCAGTGCCGGTCCTGGGTGCGGCGATCGGCTTCATCGTCTCCCACATGGTGCCCGGATACCGCTTGATGCAGGCTCGCATCGACACGGTGAACCGGGTCCTCCGTGAGCAGACGTCCGGCATCAGGGTGCTTCGCGCCTTCGTCCGTGAGCCGTTCGAAACAGAGAAGTTTGGCCGGGCCAACACCGAGCTCACCGACGTCTCGGTCGAGGTCGGACGCTGGATGGCGGCCATGTTCCCGGTGTTGATGCTGGTCATGAATGTGTCCAGCGTGGCCGTGCTCTGGTTCGGTGCCATGAGGATCGAATCCGGTGCCATGGAGATCGGAGCCCTGACCGCCTTCCTCTCGTATCTGATCCAGATCCTCTGGTCGGTGATGATGGCCACCTTCATGCTGGTGATGATCCCCCGGGCGGCGGTCAGCTCGGACCGCATCGCCGAGGTTCTCGACACCAACTCGTCGGTGGTGCTTCCGGAGTCAGGAGTGACCGAGGTCGATCGTCACGGCGAGCTCGAGCTGCGCGAAGTCGGATTCATGTATCCGGGCGCCACGCATCCCGTTCTCGACAATGTCAGCTTGGTGGCACGACCTGGCCAGACCACGGCCATCGTCGGATCCACCGGCGCCGGCAAGACGACTCTGCTCACCCTCATCCCACGTCTGATCGACACCACCGAGGGAACGGTGCTCGTCGACGGCGTGGACGTACGAGATCTGGAAGCCGACGCGTTGTGGTCGAAGATCGGTCTCGTCCCCCAGCAGGCATATCTCTTCTCGGGGACCGTTGCCAGCAACCTGCGATACGGAAAGCCCGATGCCACCGAAGAGGAGATGTGGGCCGCCCTCGAGATCGCCCAGGCCCGAGATTTCGTGGGGGCGATGGAAGGGGGGCTCGAGGCACCGATCGCACAGGGAGGCACAAACGTCTCCGGAGGACAGCGTCAGCGGCTCGCCATCGCTCGAGCCTTGATCCGCCGTCCCGAGATCTATCTCTTCGACGACTCGTTCTCCGCCCTCGACC
>JARDZU010000010.1 GCA_029240695.1 Acidimicrobiia bacterium
GCCCGGGTGCGGGCCACCGACGCCCGCATCTTCGCGCGAGGCTGATCGCCCTAGCCTTTCGAAGGTGGATTCGGCTCTGGCCCTCGTCGCGGCGTTGGCCGCTTCGTTCTTCGCCGCCGACCTTTGGCTCGACTATCGAGGAAGGCCCCGGCCCCACATCGCCGCCTACGGAACAGGTATGACCATGTTCGCCATCGCCACATGGGCCTTCTTCCTGGGAATCACCATCGGCTGGACCGGGCCCATGTACCGAATCTTCTATCTATTCGGGGCCATCCTCAACATCCCGTTCCTGGCCCTGGGCTCGATGTTCCTGGTCGTCGGGAAGAGGTCTGGCCACGTCATGGCCCTCGCGCTCGGCGCCCTCACGGCCATTTCCACCACCCTGACCGCCACCGTGCCATTCGCCAATCCCCTGCCGGAGACCGGGGTGCCCGATGATGTGTTCGCCTCGGGTTTCGGTCCCAGGCTGTTCGCCATCATCGGTGGGGCACTGGGCGCAACCATCCTCGCCGTCCTGTCCGTCGTGTCGATCGTCCGATTCTGGAAGAAGAACCGCCGGATCGTCTGGGGCAACTTGCTCATCCTCGGCGGGACGCTGGCTGCGGCATCGGGGGGCACCGGTCTCGCACTCGGCGAATCGAGCGCTTTCGCCCTCTCTTTGCTGGTGGCGGTGACCCTGATATGGGCCGGCTACCGGGTGGCTTCGGGCGGGCGAGGCGCCACGACCCGAGCCGAAACCGCCCTGGCCGACCTTTGAATGTCGTCTGAGGTTCACCGCGTTGTAAACGTCACGCGGCCCTGGGTTCATCACGTGCCCTTACCTTCGTCTTGCCGACGATGGGACAGGGAATCTCTGCACGAATGGATCCCACGCATGATCTCGCGGAGTCGATCGAGCACCTGAAGGTGGCGGTCGAATTCCTCAACGCGGTTCTGTCAGGGAGGCGTCCACGTCATGTTGATGGATCGTTCGAAGTTGATCCATCCGCCGCGTTCGAACGCCGCGGCCATCGGCAGGTTGGTCAGGTCGGTGGCAGCGCGGATGTGGTCGACACCCTGGTCGGCCAGGATTCGCGTTCCCGTATTGAGGATGTCGTGGATGTACCCGTTGCCTCGATGCTCGGGCAGGACGGCGAGATAGCCGATGACGGGGTGATAGTGGTTGTGGCCGGGAGTCACGAAGCCGACTGAGGCGCCCGTGTGGTCGGTTGCGACTCGCCAGTTGTCGCGGCTGCTGATCTGTTGGGCGAGCTCACCGGAGAAGTGATCGTGGGCGGCTTCTCTCGGCGTCATGGTCTTCAGGTCGAGGACGGTGTGGGCGTCGAGCGAGCCCGGCACCACCGCTGTCATCAGGTCGAGGACCTCATCGTCGTCGTGGGGTTGACGGAATTCGAGCCGCCCGCTGGGTGGCGCGATGGGTGTGCCTTTGCGCCATTCGAATCGCAGGCGCTCGACGAACACTCGGGCGCCGGTTTGCCCGGCGATGTCGATGAGCACCTCCACGTGGCGATGGGAGGCTTGGTTTTCTCGCCAATCAGGCGGCACATAGCGGATGTACCCGGGCCGCTCGGCTCGGCTACCGATCACCTGGCGGGTTGCTGTCTCCATCAGGTTTCGGGCGGCGAGCCGATGCACCGGATCGGTGGGGTCGGCGATGTCAAATATGTCCAACAGTGCAGGTTTGTTGTCTCCGGGGTTGCCCCACCATGCCATTCGCGCCACGACGCTGTCCTCGATCAGCGCCACCCACATCCACTCGGTTCGCCGTCTCCCCAGACGCAGGTCGTCGGCGAGCTCGGGGTTGAGGCTGTACGGGAGGCCGAGGAATCGCTCCAGTTCGGTCGGTCCCTCGATGGTCCGGAAGAGAGGGGACGCTGACATGAACCCTTAACGAACCCCGGCCGGCCGCTCAAGGGTGCGAACGGTCTGCCGGGGTTCGGCTGTCGCCTCCCCCGCGCCAACCACCACTACGAAGGCGCGGATATTGATGGTTCGCGGTTCAGGTGGATTTGCGACTGGCGTTTCCTGAGTTACGCGATGATGACCGATTCGTAGTGACACGAATCCGCATGACCCGACGAAGTCTGCGCATATCGACCGCGGCCTCCGCCGGCACGGGTCTACCTCTCGGCCGAGAAGAGAGGCTGCGTCTCATACCGGCTCCCGGCCAGTGGTCGCAGGATCTTCTTCAACAGCTTCGGCAAGATCCTCGATGCCCCGTTGAATGATCTCCTCGATGAGGACAGCGACGTTCTCGTTGGTGTCCAGGTAATCAGACTCGTCGCCTCCGAACTCCGCTTTCACGTACCGGTACTGGTCGATGAGTTCGTCGTCTGTCCACTCCACGATCGGGTATTGGTCATGGGGTGGCCAATTCGCTGTAGTCATGCGGCCTACTTACCCGCCGGCTCACCCTAAACAAACGTTCCAACAGCCGACCTGTGAGCCATCACCCTCCGATGTAGCTCATCTCGACGCGTGAGCCGATGCTCACCGTCTGAGCCGACCTGATCTCCGAGTACCGGTCTTCCCTGTTCGACCATATGCGGTCGATAATCGGACCGACATCCTCACCGGCCCTGATCGCGTCACGGAGGTTCGATCCTGCGGAGGCGAAGAGACACGTGTACAGGACGCCCTCGGCGGAGAGCCGGGCCCGGGTGCAGGAACCGCAGAAGGGCCTGGTCACCGAGGCGATCACCCCCACCTCCCCCTCACCGTCGAGGTATCGGAACCGGTTGGCCACCTCACCGGGGTAATTCGGCGGGATGGGCTCGAGCGGGAAGACCTGATTGATGGCCGAGATCATCTCCTCGGCGGGCACGACATCGTCCAGGCGCCAGCCGTTGGTGCTCCCAACATCCATGTACTCGATGAAGCGCACGATGTGACCGGTGGCCTTGAAGTGCCTGGCCATGTCGACAACGGCGTGCTCGTTGACCCCTCGCTGGACGACCGCGTTCACCTTTATCGGCCCGAGCCCGGCCTCGGCCGCCGCCTCGATGCCCTCGAGGACCGAGACGACCGGAAAGCCGACATCGTTCATGCGCTGGAAGGTCGGATCGTCCAGCGCATCGAGGCTTACGGTGACCCGGTCCAGACCGGCAGCCGCCAAGGAGCGCGCCTTCCGGGTCAAGAGCGAGGCATTGGTGGTCAGAGTGAGGTCTTCGACTCCGTCGATTGCCTCGAGCATGCCGATGAGTTTCTCCAGGTCCTTGCGGAGCAATGGCTCGCCCCCCGTGATTCTCACCTTGGTCACGCCGCGGTCGACGAAGAGCCCGACCAGATGCCCGATCTCCTCGAAGCTCAGCAACTGGTCGCGAGGCAAGAACTCGTGGTCCTTGCCGAACAGCTCCTTGGGCATGCAGTACGTACATCGGAAGTTGCAGCGGTCGGTGACCGAGATGCGTAGGTCACGAACCGGGCGTTGAAATCGATCGACGAGGGGACTCATCCGGGCCAAGGTTATTGGAGGGCCGGGCAAAGCGAGCCGAACTACAAAGAAATCCCCGTTCTACGACGCATCGCCACCCACGCAGTAGGTACGGTTGTAAACGTTTTCGACATCGTTATCAACAAGGTTCACAGGTGCGATGAGAAAAGCCCAGGATCGGATCACCATCGGGGATGTCGCCGCCGAGGCCGGAGTGTCGATTGCCACCGTGTCACGGGTGGTCAACGGCCGCTACGGCGTCGCTCCCGACACCTCCTCCCGGGTACAGGCTGTCATCGACGACCTGGGTTACGAGTCGAGCCTGGTGGCGAGAAGCCTGCGCAGCCATCGGACCAGTGTCATCGGGATCATCGTTCCCGACCTCGAGCCGTTCAGCACCGAACTGCTCAAGGGCGCCGCCCGGGCGATTCACTCCACGGGTTATGAGCTGATCGTTTGCGCCGGTGATGGACATGTCGGCGCACAGGTGGGTTGGGAGCGACGCTACCTGTCCCGGCTCAACGGCACCCTGGCTGATGGAACCTTGCTCGTGACCCCCACCGTGGTCGACGTCGCTCACAACGCGCCAGTAGTCGTCGTCGACCCCCACGCCGGCGCCTCTCCCCTGCCGACTGTCGCGTCCCAGAACCTGGAGGGAGCCATGACGGCAACCGACTACTTGATCGGGCTGGGCCACCGTCGGATCGGGTTCATTGCCGGCCGTCCCGACCTGGAGTCGGCCCGTCTTCGCGAGCAGGGCTACCTCAAGGCGCTGGAGCGGTCGGGGATCGGGTTCGACCCTGGACTGGTGCGTGTCGGCGAGTACACCCGGGAAGCAACGGAAGGCCCGGCCCATGAGCTGCTCGAGATGAGCGATCCCCCGACCGCGATCTTCGCCGCCAACGACGTGTCGGCCATCGCCACGATGGATGTCGCGCAGTCCCTCGGGCTCTCGGTGCCGGACGATCTGTCGGTGATCGGCTTCGACAACATCCTCGAGTCGGCGCTTTCCTCGCCTTCACTGACCACGATCGACCAGTCGATCCAGGAGATGGGCTACGAGGCCACGCGACTCCTCGTCGAGCTCATCGATGAGCCGGACCAGGAACCGGCTCACCTGACCCTTCCCACCGAGCTGGTGGTCCGGCAGTCATGCCGGGCCGTGACTGCTTAGACCGAATCCGAGGAGGAGGAACAAAACCCAGACCTGACTGAAAACGATTACAACGACGGAGAAGCGAAGGAGGAACATGTGAAACCGGTGAGACGATCCATGGCGATTCTCGCCATCCTGGCCCTGGTCCTGGCCGCCTGTGGCGGTGGAGGGACCGGCGAGGACGCGACCACTACTACCGGCGGCGCGGTGACCGAGACGACGGCGGCCGAGGCGGCGACGACAACCGCCGCAGCCGAGGAGCCGGCGGAGGAGGTCACCATCGAGTGGTGGCATATTCAGAACACAGACCCGATGATGACGTTGTGGCAGGACATGGCCAACGAGTTCATGGAGGCCAATCCCAACGTCCAGATCAACATCACCGTGATGGAGAACGAGGCGTTCAAGGCGGCGCTTCAGACCAATCTCCAGGCCGGTGACGTGCCGGACCTCTTCCAATCCTGGGGTGGCGGTGGCCTGCGTGAGCAGGTGGACGCCGGCCTGGTACAAGACATCACCGACGCTTCCTCCGGGTTCATCGGCAACTTGAACGAGGGCGCGGTCGGGCTCTACAACGTGGATGGCGTCCAATATGGCGTGCCGTTCAACCTGGGCATGGTCGGGTTCTGGTACAACAAAGACCTGTTCGCCCAGGCGGGCATCGACGCTCCACCGGCCACCTGGGACGAGTTCCTCGATGATGTGCAGGCCTTGAAGGAGGCCGGGATCACGCCGATCGCGGTCGGTGCCGGAGACAAGTGGCCCGCCCACTTCTATTACTCGTATCTCATGATCCGCGAGGGTGGCGAGGCGGCGATGGCCCAAGTGACGGAGACCCTCGACTTCAACACTCCAGAGTTCATCGAGGCCGGCAACCAACTGCAGAGATTGATCGATATGGAGCCCTTCCAGGCTGGCTTCCTCGCCGCGCCTTGGGATGCTCCTGACGGCGAGTCCGGGACCATTGGCACCGGACAGGCCGCGATCAGCCTCATGGGGCAATGGGGACCGGGCGCCTACGCCAACCAGTCCGGCATTGGGACCCCCGAGGACCCGATCGAGGAGCGGCTCCCCGCTGAGTTCGGATGGTTCCCCTTCCCAGCGGTCGAAGGCGGCGCCGGTGCTGCGACCGACGGCTTCGGTGGTGGCGACGGGTTCGCCGTCGGCAAGGATGCCCCGCCAGAGGCAATCCAGTTCCTGGAGTACATCACTGCCGTCGATCAGGCGATTCGGACCGGTGAGACCGGGACCACCCTTCCGGTCACCGCCGGCGCCGAAGTCTCGGTCACCGATCCGCTTCAGCAGGAAGTGCTGGAAGGGCTGGGACAGGCGAGCTTCGTCCAGCTGTATCTGGATCAGTACTTCACCCCTGAACTTGGTGCTGCGGTCAATGATGCGGTGGCGACCCTGTTTGCAGGGACCGCCACCCCCGAGGAGGTCACTGAGTCCATCACGGCGGCGGCCGGCTAGCCACCGGTCGTATCGTGAGCGAAGTCGTGGAGGGCCGCCGGTCCGGCGGCCCTCCACCCATCGAGCAAGGGATTGTGATCAGCGATCCACAGGTCAAGGTGACGCGCCCCAGTCGCATAGTTCGACGCGCACCAGGGACTGCTCCCTGGCCAGTGATCTTTGCCTTCCTGCTGCCCGCCCTGGCCCTTTACAGCCTCTTCGTCCTCTACCCGATCACCCAGAGCATCCGCTACAGCGGATACGACTGGAACGGGCTGGAGCCGCTCACCGATTGGGTGGGCTTGCAGAACTTCAGAGACGCTTTCGCTGACCCGTTGTTCATAGAAGCGATAACTCACAACGGGATCATCATCGGGCTCTCGCTACTTCTCCAGATTCCTTTCGCTGTCGCCCTCGCCGTGCTCCTCACTCGCAATCTCAAGGGGCGAGGTGTCTTCCGGACGATGTACTTCGCCCCCTTCATCCTGTCAGAGGTGGTCACCGGGGTGGTGTGGCGCCAGATCTATCGGCCCGACGGCCTCTTCGACCAGGTCCTGGCAGGGGTGGGTGCGGGCGATCTCTCCAGGGAGTGGCTGGCTGACCCCAAGATCGCCCTGTACAGCCTGTTCTTCGTCATCTCGTGGAAGTACTTCGGGTTCCACATGGTCTTGATCCTGGCCGGTCTCCAGCTCATCCCCACCGAGCTCGAGGAGGCCTCGGCCATCGACGGCGCCTCCTTCTGGAAGGGTTTCCGTTACGTGACCCTCCCTCTGCTGGGGCCGACGATCAGGGTCTCTATGTTCCTCTCCATCATCGGCGCACTCCAGTTGTTCGATCTGGTCTGGGTCACCACAAAGGGCGGGCCGGTGAACTCCACGGCCACCATGGCCACCTATCTCGTCGATTGGGGCTTCAGACGTGGCCAGTTCGGCTTCGCGAGCGCGGTGTCCGTGATCGTTTTCGGGCTCTCCCTGATCGTGGCCCTCCTCTACCAACGATTCGTGCTGCGTCGGGATCTGGAAGGAGCACTGACGACGTGACCGCGACCACCGTCCGTACGAAGGGCCCCTCCCAGAAATTCGATTTCGGCCGGGGGCTTCTCTACCTGATCGCAGCTCTCGTGCTCTTGGCGATCATCGTCCCCTTGAGTTTCTCGATAATCGGTGGGTTCCGGAGCAACTCGCAGCTGGCGGCCCAACCAGTCGGGCTCCCCGATCCGTGGGTATGGACCAACTACCAGACGGCGTTGACCGACCCCAGTTTCTACGGTTGGGTGAGGAACAGTGTCCTGATCGCCCTTATCACCACTGCCCTCGTTCTCCCCGCCGCCTCGCTTGCGGCCTTCGTGATTGCTCGCTACAAGTTCCGGGGGCGGGAGCTGGTGTTCGCCCTCTTCACGCTCGGTCTGCTCTTTCCCGTGGCGGTGGCCATCCTTCCCCTTTTCATCACGCTACGCCAGACGGGCCTGCTCAACAGCCCTCTCGGTATCGCTCTCCCTCAGGCGGCGTTCGGGCTTCCGCTTTCGATCGTGATCCTGCGCCCGTTCTTCCGCAGCATCCCCCGTGACCTCGAAGACGCAGCCGCAATCGACGGCTGCGGCCCGCTGCGCTTCTACTGGTCGGTCATGCTCCCCCTGTCCCGCCCGGTGTTGAGCACGATCGCAGTGCTCACCGTGGTCGGTAGCTGGAACGCCTTCCTGCTTCCGTTGCTGGTGTTGATCCAACCGGAGCAGTGGACCCTGCCACTCGGGATCAACAACATCTCGGCCCAGTACGTGACGGACACCGCGATGATCCTGGCTTACACCACGTTGGCCATGATCCCGGCCCTTATCTTCTACTTCATCGCCCAGAGGCAGATCGTGACCGGGCTGACCACAGGAGGGGTAAAGGGATGACTGCCGTCACCGTCGACGGGCAGCCGCCGGCCTACCGCGACCCCGGCCTCTCGGTGGACGAGCGCGTCGAGAGTCTGCTGGAGATGATGACTCTCGAAGAGAAGGTCGCCCAATTGGGGAGCGCCTGGGTCTTCCAGTTGACCGAAAAGGGGCAATTCTCCCGGGACAAGGCCGGGCCACTGCTCCGCCAGGGCCTGGGGCACGTCACCCGGATCTCGGGCGCAAGCGACCTGACACCCCGGGAAGCGGCCCGGCTCGCCAACGAGATCCAGCGCTACCTGATCGAGGAGACCCGGCTCGGCATACCGGTCATCGTCCATGAGGAGATCTGCTCGGGGCTGATGGCCACGGACGCCATGGTGTACCCCCAGGCAATCGGCGTGGCCGCGACCTGGGACCCGGACCTCGCCCGCGAGATGGCAGACGTCATCCGCCGCCAGATGAGGGCCATGGGGGCACATCACGGGCTGTCACCCGTGCTCGATGTGGCCAGGGACCCGCGGTGGGGCCGCACCGAGGAGACCTTTGGGGAAGACCCGTACCTGGTCGCCCGGATGGGAAGCGCCTTCGTCGAGGGATTGCAGGGCGCCGACCTGACCCAGGGCGTTGTCGCCACCGCCAAGCATTTCGTCGGGTACAGCGCCTCAGAGGGCGGCCTCAACTGGGCGCCGCCCCACCTGCCGGACCGCGAGCTTCGCGAGGTGTATCTACATCCGTTCGAAGCGGTGGTCAGTGCCGGGGCGCGGTCGGTCATGAACGCTTATCACGAGCTGGACGGGATCCCCTGCGCCGCCCATCGCGAGCTCCTCACCGACATCCTTCGAGACGAGTGGGGGTTCGATGGGACCGTGGTTTCGGACTACTTCGCCGTCCGCCAGCTCGCCAGCTACCACCATCTCGCCGAGGACGGGATAGGGGCGGCCGGAATTGCTCTCGAAGCCGGGATCGATGTCGAGCTTCCCGGCACCGACTGTTATGGCGACCCGCTCATCGAAGGCATCCACAGAGGGGACATCGACCTCGACATCGTCGACACCGCAGTGAGGCGGGTGCTCCGGTCGAAGTTCGAGCTCGGTCTCTTCGAATCCTCTTTTGTCGACCCCGACGCGGCCCAGACCGACCTTCGACTCGAGCGAGGGTTGGCCCGGCGAATCGCGGAGAAGAGCATCGTCCTGCTGTCCAACAACGGTGCACTGCCCATCGCCCCCGACACCGCGCTGATCGCGGTGATTGGCCCGAATGCCGACGACTCACGAAACCTGTTCGGCGACTACACCTACCCGGCCCACATCGAAGCTCTGGCCGAGATGCAGCATGGCGACAACGTGTTCGGTGTGCCCTTCACCGGGGAGGTATCGGCTGAAGGCTCGATGAAACAGGCCAGCACTGTTCTGGATGTCATGCGAGAGCGGTTCGGCGAGAGCGTCGAATACGTCAGAGGATGTGATGTCAACACTCCATCTCGCGATGGTTTCGACGGGGCCGTCGCCCTCGCCGGCCGATCCGCGGTCGCGGTCATGGTGATGGGGGACAAAGCGGGCCTGACTACCGACTGCACCTCCGGCGAAGGCCGGGATCGTCTCTCCCTCGACCTCCCCGGAGTTCAGGACGACCTGGTGCGAGCTGTCGCCGCCACCGGCACCCCGGTGATCCTGGTGCTGGTCTCCGGTCGACCTTGCGGCAGCGTCTGGGCACACGAGCACAGCGCCGCAGTGGTGCAGGCCTGGATGCCCGGAGAAGAGGGAGCCGAGGCCATCGTCGACGTCCTCACCGGCGTCTTCAACCCGGGTGGGAAACTGCCTATCTCCCATCCTCGAACTGCAGGGCAAATACCCGTGTATTACGGGCACAAGGTGTCGGGCGGCAGATCGCATTGGAAAGGCGACTATGTGGACGGAGGAGCCAGTCCGCTCTATCCATTCGGCCATGGTCTCGCCTACACGACGTTCCGGATCTCGAACCTCACGGTTACACCGGACGAGGCCAGCTGGAACCAAAAGGTGACGGTCACGGCCGTCGTCTCCAACACCGGGAAAAGGGAAGGTGACGAGGTCGTCCAGCTGTATGTGAGGGACCCTGTGGCAAGTGTGACCCGGCCCGTCCTCGAGCTCAAGGGCTTTGCCCGGGTCGGTCTTCCCGCTGGAGGCTCCCGTGAGGTGACCTTTCAGCTACCGGTCGGACAGCTCGGGTTCTATGACCGCGATATGAATTATGTGGTCGAGCCGGGGTCGATCGAGGTGCTGGTGGGGACCTCGTCGGCCGATCTTCAGGTGGCCGGATCCTTCACTGTCGTACCGGATCCGGATGGCGGGCCCGTCGTCAAGGAGTTCGACGGGTCGTCTGCTGTGTCCTCTCTTCCCTGAAAGCTCAACATCCACGAGCCCATCCCGATGGGCAAGACGAGCAAAGGCACCAGCCAGCCCACGTAGGGGATCATCCACAAGATCCCGACCACGATCGATCCGGCGACGACCGAGCCGTAGAGGCCCCGCTCGCCAGGCAACGCTCTACCGAGGGCGAGGATGGCAGGCACGCCCGCCACCAATGAGAGCACCAACACGAGACCGGCGAGAGCAAGGATCAGGGGCACGAAGACAGCGAGCAATGGCAGGCTGGCGGAAGCAGGGACGAGGCCCGCGATCAGAGCTGCGATCCCGGCCACGATGAACGGGGAGAGAATGACGAGAGCGCCTCGCCCCAAGGCTCGCCACGGGTTGCGCCTCGCTCTCTCGCCGGCAGATTCAGTGCGACCGGGCCAACCCCAGGCGACCAAGAGGGCGGCGCACGTCAGGCCGAGGACCACCAGGAATCGGGCCAGCCAACCAAGAGCACGCACGCGAATGTTGGGGGGCAGTGGCGTCTTGTGAGCGACGACACCCTCCACCCTGGCCTGGTCGATCCCCTCGGCCTCGGATGGAGAGCGATAGCCCAAATCGCCTGCCACCTCGAGAGGCCCGGTTACGGTCAGTTGGTTGACGCTCACGTCGACGTCTCCGCCGACGCTCCCGGCCAGCTCGAGGGTCCGTTGGGTGCCTTCGAGATCGGTCTCGATCGTTCCGGCTGCCACCAGCCTGAACGCCCACACGACGACGTCGCCATCGATCGTGGATTCAGGGCTCAGCTCGGCCCGGACGGAGGCGCCGACCAGGTCCCCGCCTATCGAGCCGGAGATGGTGAGTCTGTTGGCAGTGAAACGGACCGACCCGGACACCTCCCCATCGATCGTCACCGTCGGTGCTACTGCCTGCACATTGCCCATGACCCGGCCCGAGATGATCACCTCCTCGGCGGCGAATGCGATCAGATCGCCTTCGATCGTCCCCTCCACCAAAACCCGGGAACCGACGGCGTAGAGATCTTCGGTGACGGTGTCCCCCTCCGGAATGATGACGATCTCGGAGGCGGCTGTCTCCGCAGCGAAAGCCGGGCTGGTACCGGCGAGGATGAAGATGCCCGCGATTCCGGCGCAGAGCGCCGACCTAGATAGGTAATGCATCAGCTGCCAGATCGAGAAGCGACGACGGGAAGATGCCCCAGAGAATCGTCGCTCCGACAGCCAACGCCAACACCCATCGCTCTGGACCGACACGCAGAGGCTGCTCGTCGCCGGCGTCGTCCATGTACATAACGACGATTACGCGGATGTAGAACGCAAACGCCACCACCGAGGCGATCACGGCCACGATCACCAGCCATTGGTAGCCCTGGGCCCAGGCGTCGGTGAAAACACCGAACTTGGCCACGAAACCGGATGTGATGGGCAGACCGCCCATCCCGAGCAAGAGGATGGTGAAGGCGCCGGCCAGCAGCGGGCTTCGACGGCCCAGTCCGCGATACTCTTCCAGGCTGGAGCCGGCTCCGTCAGGCCCGCTCACCACCGCGACCACAGCGAAGGCACCGACGAGCTGGATGGCATATATGGCCAGATAGAACAGGACACCATCGGTAGCGCCGCCGACCACCCCCGTCATTATGAATCCGGCGTGAGCCACCCCCGAGTAGGCGAGCAGACGGCGCACATCTCCCTGAACGAGGGCGAGCACCGACCCGAGAACCATGGACAGCACCGAAATGCCGGCCACGACCGGCAGCCAGGTGTCGGCGAGATCGGAGAACGCAGTCAGCAGGATGCGGGCGATGGCTGCGAATCCGGCGACCTTGGCCACCGCTGCCATGTAGCCCACCAGACCGGCCGGCGCTCCCTGGTAAACGTCCGGCGCCCAGGTATGGAACGGGGCAGCGGACACCTTGAAACCAAGACCCGCAACCACGAGGCCAATCCCGATGTAGATCACTGCCGGGCTGGAGATGACGAAGTCATTCAGGTGTTGTCGGATGCCGAGGATCTCGAACGAGCCCGTCCCGGCGTAGATGAGGGCGACGCCATAGATGAACACCGCCGACGCGAATGAGCCGAGCAGGAAATACTTGATGGCGGCCTCTTCCGACTCGCGTCTCTCCCGGGCGAGCCCGGCCAGCACGTACAGGGCGATGGAGCCGACCTCGAGCCCGAGGAACAGCATCACCAGGTTGTTGGCAGCGACCATCAGCGAGAAGCCCGTCGTGGCCAGAAGGACGAGGGCGGTGGCCTCGGCGCCCCGCCGACCCAGGCTCACGACAAAACGCCACCCGGCAGCCAGGCCGAGGCCGGTGGCTGCGATCAGGACGAAGCGAGAGAAAATGGCAAATCCGTCCATGGTGATCAACCCGGAGAACGCCACCAGGCTCTCGGTGTCACCCGAGGCCAGAGCATCGGCACCCTGCTCCCACTGCAGGATGGTCAACCCGGCGCCTACGGCCAGAATCGCCCCGACCAACCATCCGAGCACGCGAGGCGCAGGCTTCCATTGGACGTCGACGAGCAGCACCAGAGCTGCGCCGATGGCCAGTGCCAGATCGGGGGCGATGGCGACCCACGAGATCTCCGGCGGCGTGATCATCACTCATCACCTGCTACGAACACGTCACCGATCCGGCCGGGCTCCGGCATCGTGTAGTCGGTCTGCTCGACGATGCGGTCGAGGACCGCCTCGGTCGAGGGAGTGATCTTGTCCAGCAGCAGCTTCGGATAGAGCCCGATGACGACGATCAGGACGGCGATCGGCACGAGCAGGGCGATCTCACGTCCCGACAGGTCGGACAGCACCGAGTTCTCCTCCTTGTCCGGGACGCCGGTAAACACCCGCTCATAGGCCCAGAGGAGGTAGATGGCGGCGAGCACCACCCCCAACGCAGCGATGACAGTGAAGCTAGGGAGGGCGGGATAGCTGCCGATCAGCACCAGGAACTCGCCGACGAAGCCGTTGAGACCCGGTAGCCCGATCGAGGCGAAGGTCATGAACAAGAAGAACCCGGCGAGGAGGGGAACCGTCTTCTGCAAACCCCCGAAATCGGCGATCTTCTTGGTGTGCCTCCGGTCGTAGATCATCCCGACCAGGAGGAACAAGGCGCCGGTGGTCAGGCCGTGGTTCACGTTCTGGATGACTGCCCCCTGCAGCCCGCCCGAGGTCAGAGCGAAGGTGCCGAGCACGATGAAACCAAGGTGGCTCACCGAGGAATAGGCGACGAGCTTCTTCAGATCGGGTTGGACGATGGCTACCACGGCTCCGTAGATGATCCCGACAACGGCCAGGATCGCCATGATCGGGATCGCATCGACCGACGCATCGGGGAACAGTGAGAGATTGAACCGGAGAAGACCGTAGGTCCCCAGCTTCAGGAGGACGGCTGCGAGCAGCACCGAGCCCGCTGTGGGCGCTTCGACATGGGCATCGGGGAGCCAGGTGTGGAACGGGAACAGGGGGACCTTTATGGCGAACGCGATGGCGAAGGCGGCGAAGAACATACGCTCGGTCCCGACCGAGAGGTCCAGCCCGGCCAGATCGGAGAGGGCGAACGATGCAGACCCTTCCTGGGAGGCGTAAGTGAGGGCGAGACCGATGATCGCCGCCAGCATCAACGCCGAGCCGAACGCCGTGTAGATGAAGAACTTGACCGCGGCGTAGATCCGGCGCTCGGTGCCCCAGATGCCGATGATGAAGTACATCGGGATCAACATCGCCTCGAAGAAGACGAAGAAGAGGAAGAGGTCGAGGGCCAGGAAGGCCCCGATCATGCCGGCCTCGAGGAGCAGCGTGTACATCACGAACTCCTTGGTCCGGTTCGTGATCGTTGTCGATGCAGCCAGGGCAATCGGGACCAGCAGCGTGGTGAGGACAACCATCGGCAGCGAGATCCCGTCGACGCCGAGATTCCATGCGATTCCCCACGGCTCGTACCACGGCACGTCGACGACGTACTGAAAGCCCGCTGCCGGTTCGAACACCCAGAACAGGTATCCGGCCAGGGCTAACGGCATCACCGAGAGGGCGATGCCGAGGGGGAGATGGATCTCTCTCCGGCGCCCCGGTATCAGCGCCACGACGATGGCGGCCGCCACCGGGAGAAGGATCAGGGCCGTCAGCATCGGCGACCTCCGGTCGCCGATGCGTCGTAGGTGGTAGGTGGTAGGTGGTAGGTCTTGTTCCTAAGACCTAGAACATAGAACCTACTACCGCGGATGAGCTCGCTCATCCGCTAGCCACCAGCCAGACCACGACTACCAGAGCACCGGCAAGGAACAGCACGCCGTAGTTGCGAACGAAACCGGTCTGGAGCGGCCGGGCCCAGTCGCCGGCGCCACGAACCAACCGACCCACGCCGTTGACCGCGCCATCGACCCCCTTCGCATCGACCGAGAAGGCGGCGGCCTCGGCCAGTCGTCGACCCGGGAGGACCAGAGTCCTCCCGTAGAGATCGTCGACTCCGTAGGCCAGCTCCCAGGTCCCCCACAGCGGCTCGAACGACTCCTCGAACCGACGCCACCTCTCGGGAGGGCGCCTGTAGGCGAGAACTCCTGCCCCGACGCCGACGACAGCGGCCAAGATGGACAGAGCGGCGAGTATCCCCAGCGTCAGCCAGTCGGTCGGTGCCTCCTGGATATGGACGCCTTCGAAGCTGGGCTCCAGGAAATGCTCGAGACCGAGCCGGAACGGTGTGTTGACCAGGCCCCCGACGACGGAGAGGAAAGCCAGGGCGATGAGAGGCAGAGTCATCACCCGCGGGGACTCGTGCGGGTGTGCATCCTCCTGCCACCGCGGCTCCCCGTAGAAGACCAGGACCCAGAGCCGGGCGATGTAGAAGGCCGTGAGCAGCGCAGTGACCAGCCCGATGATCCATAGGACGTAGAACCACCCGCCCCTGGCGAAGTCCGCAGCCAGTATCTCGTCCTTGGACCAGAAGCCGGCGAGAGGCGGGATTCCGGCCAACGCCAGGGCGCCGATGGCCATGGTGGTTGCAGTCAGCGGCATCTTCCGCATGAGACCGCCCATCCGGTGCATGTCCTGTTCGTCGCTCATCGCGTGTATCACCGAGCCGGCGCCGAGGAAGAGCAATGCCTTGAAGAATGCATGGGTCATCAGGTGGAAGACCCCGGCGACGTATGCCCTCGCCCCGATAGCGAGGAACATGAAGCCGAGTTGGGAGATCGTCGAGTAGGCGAGAACCTTCTTGATATCACGTTGGGCCAAGGCGATCGAGGCAGCCCAGATCGCAGTCAGCGCCCCGACGGATGCGACCACTGTCGAAGCAACCGGTGTGAACTCGTAGATCGGGGCGGAGCGGGCGATGACATACACACCGGCCGTCACCATCGTCGCGGCATGGATCAGGGCGGAGACCGGGGTCGGGCCCTCCATGGCATCGGGCAGCCATACGTACAGAGGGATCTGCGCCGACTTGCCGGTGGCGCCGACAAGGAAGAGCAACCCGATGGCGGTCGCCATCCCCGATGTGAGCTCCTGACCGGCCCGCTCGAAGATGCCTGCAAACGAGAGGGTGCCGAAAACGGTGAAGACCAGCATCAGGCCGATCATGAACCCGAAGTCCCCGATGCGGTTGACGATGAACGCTTTCTTGGCGGCGGCCGAAGCCGTCGTCCTGGTGTACCAGAACCCGATCAGCAGATACGAGCACAGCCCGACCAACTCCCACCCCAGGAACAACATGGCGTAGTTGCCCGCCAGCACCAGCGTGAGCATCGAGGCGGCGAAGAGGTTGAGATTGGTGAAGAACCGGTGGAAGCGCTCGTCACCATGCATGTAGCCGATGGCGAAGACATGGATCAACGTGCCGACACCGGTGACGATCAGAGCCATCAACGCAGCGAGCGGATCCCAGAGCAGCTCGAAGTTGGCCCCGATCGCCGGCATCCACTCCCACAGGGAGATCGTCACCGGCTCACCCCCGCCCTGGATGAAAGGCACCGCGGCGATGGCGGCCAGGACGAAAGCCCCGCCGATCGCGGCCGAGGCCATCCAGCCGCTTAGAGGCTCTTTGACGTATTTCCCGAAGAAATGGAGGAACACGGCTCCGGCAAGGGGAAGGGCGATAACGAGCCAGACGAAGTCAGCCACGGAGCTCGCTCAGCTCGTCAACGGACGCGGTAGCCCGTCGTCGGAAGATGGCGACGATGATCGCCAGCCCCACCACCACCTCCGCCGCCGCGACCACCAGGATGAAGAACACCGCAACCTGGCCGTTTAGATCGTTCATGGCCCGACCTGCCGAGATCAGCGTCAGGTTGACCGCGTTCAGCATCAGCTCGATGCACATGAACATGACCAAAGCATTGCGGCGCAAGAGCATGCCCAGCGCTCCGATCAGGAACAGCGCCGCGGCCAGGGCCATGTACCACCCAACGGGGACCATCACGCCCGCTTTCTCTTGAACTGGGCCAGGACCACCGCACCGGCCGCGCCGATGGTCAAAAGGAGCGCGGTGGCTTCGAAGGCGAGCACCCAGTCGGTGAACAGCGGCTCTGCAACGGCTTGGATCGTCCCGTTGGTGGCCTCCTGATCGATCGCAGTGGCCGCGGCCGGAACCCAGACGAATTCCCCGAATAGAGCCACGCCCGCGGCGAACAGGATCACGGCACCGGCGAGGATCCCGACCCAGAGCCGCTGACGGGGAAGTGGCTCGACTCGCTTCTCCTCCTTGTCCACCCCGATCAGCATGATCACGAACAGGAACAGGGTCATGACCGCACCGGCGTAGACGATCACCTGGACCGCCGCCACCAGATGGGCCAGCTGCACTACGTAGAGAATCGCGACCGAGAACAACGTGCCGAGCAGGCCTACCGCCGAGTAGATCGGATTGCGGGCCAGTACCACGGTGACCGCCCCGGCAAGGGCGGCGAGGGCTGCGATCACGAAGATGACTGTTTCAACCATCCTCTTCCCCATCGCCCGCCCTACGGTCCCGCTCCTCCTGTGAGGGTTCTGGTGACCAGTCGGCGGGGCCAGGGGTGCCCTGCCACATCTGCACGCCTTCGTATGCGGCCACGCCGGACGGCGCCGTCGCTCGCAACCAGCCATCGGCAGTGTCCAGCTCGTCGAGATCGGCCAATTCATCGTCGGGGAACATGTGGGGGACGTTCCCGCGTCGATCCATGAGGAGGGTCTCTTTGGTGTAGATGGCGTCCTCGCGAGTCGTCGTTGAGATCTCGAAGAGACTCGTCATCGTGATCGCCTCCGTGGGGCAGGCCTCGACGCAGAGACCACAGAAGATGCAACGGAGCATGTTGATCTCGTACACGTAGCCGAACCGCTCGCCCGGAGAGGTCGGGCTCTCGGGATCGTTGTCCATCCCCCGCACATAGATGCACTGGGCCGGGCAGGCTCCGGCACAGAGCTGGCACCCGATGCATTTCTCCATCCCGTCGGGATAGCGGTTCAGCACGTGCCGCCCGTGGAAGCGTTGCGGCTTGACCCTCATCTCGTGCGGGTACTCGGTGGTGACCAGCTCATCACCGGCGATGGTTCGGACCATCGTCCCACCGGTGACGCGGAGACCCTTGATCAGCTCCTTGATCAGACCCATCACTGACTCCAGGGGGCGCCGAACTGGCGGAACGATATGACAAAGGCGGAGAGGACCAGCCAGGCGAGGGCACCGGGGATCAGCCGCTTCCAGCCCAGCTGCATGAGCTGGTCGTAGCGGAGCCGAGGCAGGGTGGCCCTGATCCAGAAGAAGAGGAAGATCAGGAAGTACGTCTTGGCGAGGAACCAGACGGTAGGCAGGATCCCGGAGACGATCGCGGGGACCGCGCCCTCGAACGTGGGCCCGTTCCAGCCCCCCAGGAACAACGAGGCGGCGATGGCGCACATCGAGAAGATGTTCACGTATTCGGCGAGGAAGAACATGGCGAACCGCATCCCCGAATACTCGGTGTGGAAGCCGACGATCTCTTGCTCTGCCTCGACGAGGTCGAATGGTGCCCGATTCGTCTCGGCGACGATGGCGATGAAGAAGATGATGAAGGCCACGATCTGCGGGAACACGTTCCAGCGAGGGATGAACTGCAACACCGGCTCGAGGGCCGGGATGATGTCGCCCCAGGTCCCGGCCTGGCGCTCGACGATCTCCGCCAACGACAAGGTGCCACCGTCTCCTTGGGTGGCGGTGAACATGACCACGGCCACCATGGCCAGCCCCATGGCCGCCTCGTAGGAGATCGCCTGGGCGGTGGCGCGCACCCCACCCAGCAACGGGTACTTCGACCCCGACGCCCAGCCCGCCAGCACCACCGAATACACAGCCAGCGAAGACATGGCGAGGATGAAGAGCAGCCCGATGTTCAAATCGGCGCCCTGCAGGGTCACCTCGTTGCCGGCGATCGTGAAAGGCTTGCCCCAGGGGACCATCATGAATATGAGGAAGGCGGGGACCACGGCCAGGAACGGCGCCAACAGGTACATCCCCAGCTCCACCTTGCGTGGGGTGACCGCCTCCTTGAAGAACAGCTTCAGGCCGTCTGCGACCGTCTGCAGGATGCCCCACGGCCCGGCCCGCTTGGGGCCGATCCGGTTCTGCATGTCGGCGAGGATCTTTCGCTCTGCCCACACGTTGATCAATGTGGCCACCAACAACAGGCCGAAGGTGAGGATCACCCGGAGGACGACGATCCAGAACTCGGGCCAGGTCATTTGCCGACCGCCGTCACCCGGACCACGGCCTCGGTGCCGAGGGAACCCGCCCCCGGCTGGTTGAAGGGGACGTAGACGACACCGGGTGGCGTCCCATCGTCGAGGACGGCGGAGAACTCGCCCTCCCCGTGTTTGGTGACAACCCTGACCAGATGGCCCTCCTGGGCCCCGGCTCTCCTGGCATCGTCAGGGTTGAGATGGGCCACCGCTCCAGGTGCCAGAGGGTGCAGCGATTGGCTGTGCCTCATCATCACCCCATCGTCATAGAGCGTCCTCGCCACGTGGAGGATCAGCGGGGCCGATGGGGCCTTGTCCCCCTTTAGGGCAACCGGGATGTGGCTGAGCGGCTGGGCGCCTGACAGCGGGACCACTGCCCCGTCCCGGGCCTCCCACTCGAGGAGGTCCCAGCTGATCCCGGCATAGGCGGGGGCGACCTCGGAGATCTCTTTGGCAATCGATTCGTCGTTGGAGAGACCGATCGGCCGCCCGGCTCGCTCGGCCAGGTCGTCGAGGATTTCCCAGTCGGGCCGGGCCTGACCCGGCACCGGCGCGATGGAGTTCACCTTCTGCACCCGGCCCTCGAGATTGGTGACTGTGCCCTCCTTCTCGGCGAAGCCGGCCGCCGGGAAGATCACGTCGGCATCCCGATTGGAGTCGTTGAGAAACAGGTCGATGGCGACCACGTACTCGGCTGATTCCAGCGCCAGCGTCGCTTGCCTCGGATCCGGAACATCACGAGCCGGATCGGCGCCGACGAGGAGGAGGAAGCGAATCTCTCCCGAGTCGAGGCCCTCGAGCATCGATCTCGTGTCCTTTCCCCTCACCGCAGGCATGTCGCCCCAGGATGTGGCCAGAGCCGCGCGTCCGGCATCCTCGTCGGCGACCCGGCCGGGAAGAAGGTCGGGGGCGAGGCCCATGTCAAGGGCGCCAAAGATGTTGGCCCGCCGGGCGAGAGGGAGGATGCGGGCGGAACCGGCTTTGTTACGCACGTAGGCCGCCACCGACTCAGCCAGCTTGGGCCCGTCCGCAAACGACGCCTGGCCGACCAGTGCCACGACCCGTTCGGCGCTCAGGGCCTGGCGGACATCGGGGTGTTTGCCGTCGGCGACCTCGTCGAGGAGCTCGAAGCCGCCACCGGGTCGGTAGCCGAGCTTGATCGCCGCCCGGTCGTCGAGCCCTGTGGCTCGAGGATGCACGACGACGAGGCGGACTCCGAGCTCCTGGGCCGCCCGACGGACTCGCAGATAGAGGGTGGGATGCTCCTCTTTCAGATCCGGTCCCCAGATCAGGATGGTGTCAGCGGTGTCGATGTCCGAGATGAGGGCCCGATCTGCCGTGGCTGCGAGGAAATGCGAAGCCAGCGCATCGTCGACCCGGGCATCTACGTTGTTCGTACCCAACACGACTCTGGCGAACTTGGAGAGGGCGTAGGCGTCTTCGTTAGTCCCATGAGCGCCACCGATCACGGCAAAGGCGCCGCCACCGTCCTCGTCCCGGATGAGACCGATCCTCTCGGCGACGCGGTCGAGAGCATCCGCCCATGTGGTTTCGACCAGTTCTCCGTCACGCCGCACCAACGGCGTGGTGAGTCGCCCCTCCGAGCCGAGGTACTGGAAGCCAAAGCGCTCCTTGTCGGACAGCCAGCCGTGATTGGTCGCGTCGTTGTCCACCCCGACCAAGCGAAGGATCTCGTTCTGGCTGACCTGGACCGAGAGCCGGGGGTGGGCCGTGTCGTGAAGACCGGAGCTCTCCACCATCTGCAGGTCCCACGGCCGGGCACGGAAGCGGTATTGGGCGGCAGTGAGAGCGCCCACCGGGCAGAGCTGGATGGTGTTCCCGGAGAAGTAGGAGGAGAACGGGAGGTCGGGGAAGGTGTTGACCTCGGTGACGTTGGCCCTCGACTTGAACTCGATGAGCGGATCGCCGCTGATCTCGTCGGCGAATCGGGTGCATCGGGCGCAGAGGATGCACCGCTCGCGATCGAGGAGGACCAAATCGGAGATGGCGATCGGCTTCTCGTAGTTGCGCTTGATCTCGACGAAGCGGCTCTCGCCCGGTCCGTGGGAGAAGGCCTGGTCCTGAAGTGGGCATTCCCCACCCTTGTCGCAGACCGGGCAATCGAGCGGGTGATTGGCCAGAAGAAACTCGAGGACCCCCTCCTGTGCCTTCTTCACCGTGTCGTTCCTGGTGTCGACCACCATCCCGTCGGCGACGTTGCTGGTGCACGCCGTCACCAGCATCGGGCCACGGGGCCCTTGCACCTCGACAAGGCACATACGGCACATCCCGACCGGATTCATCCGCTCGTGCCAGCAAAAACGCGGTATGTAGGTCCCGTTGTCCTGTGCAGCCTTGATCAACAACGAGTCGGCGGGAACTCGATGACCGACGCCATCGATGGTGATGGATACGACGTCGGGAGCCCGCTGCTCGGTCATGCGTGAACCTCTACCGGTCTCAGCGGGCAGCCTCCGAGCTCCACATGGGCGTTGACCTCTTCCCGGAAGTAATCGCGGAGGGCCAGGACGGGTGAGACCGCCGAGGGGCCAAGCGGGCAGATCGTGGTCATCTTCGGGGGCCAGCCCAGACCGACACTTATGTTGTCGGACACGTCGAGCAAGAGGTCGAGGTCGATCGCCCGGCCCTGGCCCTCCTCGATGCGACGCAGGATCATCTCCATCCACGTGGTGCCTTCACGGCATGGGGTGCATTGCCCACAGGACTCGTGGGCGAAGAAGCGGACGATTCGCTCGGCAGCTCGAACCATGCAGGTCTTGTCGTCCATGACGATCACCGCACCCGACCCGAGCATCGACCCCGCCTCGGCACACATGTCCTTTGTGATCTGGTGATCGAGATGGATCTGGGGGACGAACCAAGGTGAGGATGCCCCGCCGGGGATGATCGCCTTGAGCTCCCGGTCGTTCGGGATGCCCCCGGCTACGTCATAGATGAGATCACGCCAGGTGATCCCATGGGGTAGCTCGTAGTTGCCCGGCTTCTTGACATGACCCGAGACTGAGAGCATGAACGTCCCCGTATCGAGGGGATGGCCGAGTCCGATGAACTCCTCGGCCCCCATGGCCAGGATGTGGGGCAGGTTGGAGACCGTCTCCACATTGTTGACGATGGTGGGCTGCATATAGAGGCCCTTGGCCGCGGGGAAGTAGGGCGGCTTGAGGCGGGGCTCGCCGCGGAGGCCTTCGAGGCTGTTGATGAGGGCGGTCTCCTCGCCACAGATGTAGGCGCCTGCCCCCAGATGCACCATCACGTCCAGGTCGTATTCGGAGCCGAGGATGCCCTTGCCCAGATGCCCCTTGGCGTACGCCTCGTCGACCGCAGCCTGTACCCGCCGCGCCGGCTTGGGATACTCGCCTCTGATGTAGATAAAGGCGTCATGCACTTCGTTGGCTATAGCCGTGATGATGATGCCCTCCAGCATCTGATGCGGGTCCCGCTCGAGAAGCTGGCGGTCCTTGAAGGTGCCGGGCTCGGATTCATCGGCGTTTATGACGAGATAGGACGGTCGGGACGGGGCGAGAAAGCTCCATTTGAGGCCGGCGGAGAATGCGGCGCCTCCTCGGCCGAGCAATCCGGACGTCTTGATCTCCTCGACCAGCTCGTCACGGCTCATGCCGGTGGCGCGACGGGCCTGCTCGTAGCCGCCGGTCTCCTCGTAACGGTCGATGGTGTGCGAGTCGGCAGGGAACTCGGTCATCCGCTTGGTGACAACGAGGGGTGTCGTCAAGCGTTGCCCTCGCTGCCGACTGTTCCCAAGGGCTGGAACGCCGGGTAGGGCCCCACCGCTCCACTCTCATCCCTGATGGCCCAGTCGAAGCTCCTCACCCCTCCGAACAACTCTTGCATCTCGTCCGTGTTGACCACCTCTGGCTGGGCGCTCCCCAACCATCTCACCAGGTCCCGGGCCTTGTCCGGGGTCACTCCTTCGATCAACTCGTAGTTGACCTGAACCGCAGGTGCTCCCCCGCAGGCCCCGATGCACTCGACGTGCTCGACCGAGAGGAGCCCGTCGGCTCCGGTCTCTCCGTGGGGGACTCCGGACTCGTCCTCGACGGCGTGCAGGACGTCGTCACCCCCGAGGAGCATGCAGGAAATCGAGGTACAGCAGGAAATGAGGTACTGACCGGTGCGCCTGCGCTTGTACATCGTGTAGAAGGAAGCGACTGCCTGCACCTGGGCCGGGGTGATACCGACCCAAGCGGCGACTTCCTCCATGCCCTCGTTGGTCAGATACCCCTCTTCGGCCATCGCCAGATAGAGCAATGGCATCACCGCCGACCTCTTCTGGGGATACCTGGAGATGATCTCCCGGGCCCGCTCCTGGGTGGCCTCCGACCAGTGGCTCATCGACGCCGGAGATTAGGTATCACCGTTAGATCGGGCGAAACCGCGTACTTGAGGGGCGGGTTATCGGTCGACGTCGCCCATCACCGGGTCGAGGGAGGCGATGGTGGCGACGGTGTCGGCCATCAGGGAGTCCGCCATCGCAATGGGGAGAGCCTGGAGGTTGGCGAACGACGGGGCGCGAGTGTGCATCCGGTAAGGGTTGGCACCCCCATCCGACACCAGGTAACAACCCAATTCGCCCCGAGGTGACTCGACGGCGACATAGGTCTCCCCCGCAGGGACCTTGTACCCCTCGGTGAACAGCTTGAAATGGTGGATCAGCGCCTCCATCGACTCGTCGATCCGGGCCCTCGGTGGCGGTGTGACCTTCCGGTCGTCGACCCGAAAGTCGCCCTTCGGGATGGTGTCCATCACCTGCTCGACAATTGACAGCGACTGCTTGATCTCCTCGACCCTGATCCTGTAGCGGTCGTAGACATCGCCATGCTCGCCGAGCGGCACCTCGAACTCATACTGCTCGATGCCGCTGTACGGGAATGCCTTGCGGATGTCCCAATCGACACCGGTGGAGCGCAAGGTCGGCCCGGTGATCCCGTAGCCGGTGGCCTCCTCTGCGGAGAGGACACCGACGCCCTTGGTGCGGGCCACCCAGATGGGATTGTTCTCGAGGAGGTCGTCGTACTGATCCAGCCGCCTGGGGAACTCTTCGATGATGGCGGCAACGTCGTCCTTCCAACCTGGCGGCAGGTCTGCGGCCACCCCTCCGGGTCGGATGAAGTTGTGGTTCATCCGCAGTCCGGTTGTCTTCTCGAAGAAGGCGAGGATCTGCTCTCGCTCCCGGAAGCCGTACATCATCATGGAGATGGCCCCGATGTCCATGCCGTTCGTGGCCAGCGCAACGAGATGCGACGAGCATCGGTTCAGCTCGCTGAGGAGAACCCGGATTGCGGCCGCCCTCGGCGGGACGTCGATCCCGAGAAGCCTCTCGACGGCAAGGGAGTAGGCCAGCTCGTTGTGGAATGGAGCCAGGTAGTCCATACGGGTCACGTTGGTGCCGCCCTGGGAGAAGTTGAGCTGCTCCCCCGTCTTCTCCATCCCGGTGTGGAGGTATCCGATGATCGGCTTGGTGCGCCGGATGATCTCCCCCTCCAACTCGATCTGGAGTCGGAGGACGCCATGGGTGGACGGGTGCTGGGGGCCCATGTTGAGGATCATCCGCTCGTCCTCTTCGGCCTCGTCGTCGAACACGTAATCGTCCTCGACCACCCGCCCGAACTGCTCGTCGAGACGCCGACCCGACTCGTCGATCGCTATCTCCTGAGCGCCCTCGTCCGTCGGCGTCAACTCCGGCTCCTCGGTGCCGGCCACCCAGACGTCGAGGGTCTTGGTGTCGTCGCTCATCTCAGCTCACCTTGTGGCTTTCCTTGAACTGCACCGGCACTGCGCCCACGCCAAAGTCCTTGCGCAGCGGGTGGCCCTCCCACTCGTCGGGCATGAGGATGCGGGTCAAATCCGGGTGCCCCTCGAAGACGATCCCGAACATGTCATACGCCTCGCGCTCGGCGAAGTTGGCCCCGGGCCAGACCGGGACGAGCGAGGCGACGGTTGGCTCGAGACGAGGAGCGGTGGTGCTCATGCGAAGCCGAAGACGATGCTGCATCGAGAGGAGGTTGGCCACCACCTCGAAACGGTCAGGGCGAGAGCGCATCCAATCGACCACGGTGACGTCGACACAGACCTCGAATCCGGCCCCCTTCGCCGCGGTGGCGAAGTCCAGCCAGCGCTCATTGGGCACCCGCGCCACGTCCTGGCCGAGGGAATCCCCCCACGACACGTCCTCGAATGGCTCGAACAAGCCCTTCAGGACCTCGTTGTTGGGGAGTGACCGCTTGGGGACCTCGACGGCTTCCTCGGTCTCGACGGCGCCGGTGTCGTCGGTCAACTGGCGATCTCACCATTCATGATCTTGTCGTGCAGAGTCAGGATGCCGTGCATCAGGCTCTGCGGTCCCGGCGGGCAGCCCGGCACGTAGATATCGACTGGAACCACTTGATCCACACCCTGGACCAGGGCGTAGTTGTTGAACATGCCTCCGGTGGATGCGCAGGCACCCATCGAGATCACCCATTTCGGGTCGGGCATCTGGTCGTAGACCTGTCGCAGCACGGGGGCCATCTTCTGACTGACCCGCCCGGCCACCACCATGAGATCGGACTGCCGTGGCGAGGCACGGAACACCTCCATCCCAAACCGGCTCAGGTCGTAGTGGGCTGTCCCTGTGGCCATCATCTCGATGGCGCAGCAAGCGAGGCCGAACGAGGCGGGAAACATCGAGCGGGTCTTGGCCCACCGCGCTGCCTTGTCGATCGTCGTCATGAGCAAGTTTCCCGGGGCTGTCGTGGCCATCAGGCGGCCTCGTCGGTGGCGTCGGTCGGGATGTATCGGGCCCGACGATGGACGTTCCAGTCGAGGGCTCCCCGCTTCCAGACATAGGCGAGGGTCTCGGCCACGAAGAAGGTGAAGATGAAGATCGCCGCCACCCCGTACCAGCCGAGACTGTCGTAGATCGAGGCCCACGCGAAGAGGAAGATGATCTCGACGTCGAAGATGACGAAAAGCATCGCCACCAAATAGAACTTGACCGGGAACCGCTGCACGGGCTCCGTCTCCGGGACGATCCCGCTTTCGTAGGGGTCGAGCTTGGCCTCGGTGGGGTTGTTGGGGCGGACCAGGCTGGAGGCGATGAGGGAAACGGCGACGAAAGCTGCGGCCAGGAGAAGCATGATCCCGATCGGCAGATAGTCGGCCAGAGTCACCCTCTGAGGATAGGACCGGCCGTTAGATGGGGTAAATCAGCCCTCGGGCCGGTACGTGACCAGGATCACTCCGGTCGTGGAGGTCTTCACATCGACGAGCCTCAACGGCCGCATCTCACCCCGCTCGTCGAAGAGTCGCTTGCCGGAGCCGAGCATCAGCGGGTGGATCGTCAATCCGTACTCGTCGACGAGGTCGTGCTCTATCAGCGTCCGAGCCAACTGCCCACTGCCCAGGACCGCGATGTTCCCGTCGAGCTCCTCTTTGAGCGCGGCCACCGCCTCGGCAACGTCACCCTTCAAGAGACTGGAGCCTGACCATTCGAGCGGCTCCTCGAGAGTGGTCGAGACGACGTACTTGGGCAAACCGTTGAGCACTTTGGCGAACATGTCATCGTCGGGCTGGTTGGGCCAATAGGCGGCCATGATCTCGTAGGTCTTGCGGCCGAAGAGGAATGCGCCGGTCTCCGCCATCGACTTGCCGGCCTCCTGTCCGGCGACCTCGTCGAAGTAGGGCATCGCCCATCCACCATGCTCGAACCCGCCGCTCCGGTCTTCATCCGAGCCACCTGGCCCCTGCATCACTCCGTCCAGGGAGAGCATTTCGACGACAATCAGCTTGGCCATAGCTGCTTCTTTCCCGGCGTCGATTTTTCCAAACGACCCTCTGGAATCTGTCGCGGCCACGTTGTAGGGTCGAACATATGTTCGAGGAGATGGGATGAGTGCCCTCAGATCGGCCCTCGAGGAATGGGTCAACGAAGACGTCGAGCACCTCCATCTCGACCGATTGGCGGACGACTTGGTGGAGTTGGAGCATGTCTCTGGATTGCTCGAAGTCGAACGTCTCCGACGGATCTCGACATTTGAGGAGCGATCCGGGCCTCACCATTTCGGCTACCCATCTCTCACTGCATTCCTCAAGCACCGTTGTCGGATGGCATCGGGTCGGGCCCATCGGATCGTCACTCGTTCCCGGGTATTCCGGACCGCACGGACCACCATCAGGGCCTCGACGGCGGGTCGATTGTCCACCGATCAGGCTGCCGTCCTCCTCGAACAAGCAGTCACTCTGCCGAATCAGTTCGCTGAGGGTGAAGACCGGCTAGTCGACATCGTCGAGGACTTCGGGGTCACCGACACCCGTAAGGCCCTCGAATACTGGCGGCAGTCGGTGGATGGGCCAGGCACCGCCTCGGACGAACTCGCCCAACATGATTTGCGCGGTGTGTCACTCTCCGAGAGCCTCGGAGGCATGGGCCACATCGAAGGCTGGACCACCCCATCCGCATCGCAGGCACTCCGAGCCGCACTAGAGGCACTCATGCCACCTCCACTCCCAGGAGACACTCGGACTCCCCGGCAGCGGCGTCACGATGCTCTGGAAGACCTGGCCCGCCACTTCCTCGATCACGGAGACCCCCCAACCGTGGGAGGCGAGAAGCCACACATCAATCTGGTGTGCGATCTGCCTGCCCTCCGAGGCGTCGCCGGTGCTCTTCATGAGACGGAGAACGG
>JARDZU010000107.1 GCA_029240695.1 Acidimicrobiia bacterium
GCAGCGCATATCGCCTTCGCCTTCCGGGTGGAAGCCCCCCGCTCGGGGAAGAAGAGGTCGGCATCGGCGCCTCGGCAGTTGGCGTAGTCCTGCCAGGAAAGCTCACCTACAGCCAAGGCTTGGATGAGCTTGCTCTGCATCAGGTCTCCTCACAACCGTGTAATTACACGTTTGACATTAAGACCGGGCGCGCGCGCCGTCAACCCCGAGTGGCGGATTTCTCCTTGTTGCGCCGAAAGATTCTGCCGACACCCATTGTTGGCATAATGGAGTCACCGGTGTCCACCACGACTGAACAGCGAAGAGTCCCCTGGCCGCTCGCCTTCTATCGATCGGCGGTTGGCAAGAAGTGGGTGATGGCCCTCACCGGGATCGGTATCATCTTCTTCGTCCTGGCGCACATGGTGGGCAACTGGAAGATCTTCCTTCCCGACGTTGCCGGGGTGCCTGACATCGACATATATGCCGAGGCTCTCCGCGAGCTATTGGTCCCCTTCCTTCCCGCCCACGTGGCGTTGTGGATCCTCCGCACCGGGTTGATCGTTGCCTTCCTCCTCCACATCCATGCCGCCTATGCCCTGACCCTCATGAATTCTCGGGCCCGACCCGAGCCCTATCAGGGGCCGCGTACCTATGTGGCGGCCAACTACGCCAGCCGGACGATGCGCTGGAGCGGAGTGATCTTCGCCGCTTTCCTCCTGTTCCATCTCGCCGACCTGACCTGGGGCATTCAGCCGATGGCGCCCGAGACCTGGGCCCGGGGCGAGGTGTACGCCAACTTCATCGCCACGTTCTCCCGCGCCCCCGTGACCGCCTTCTATGTGATCGCCATGGTGGTGCTTGGGCTTCACCTCTATCACGGGGCTTGGTCGATGTTCCAGAGCCTCGGTATCAACCATCCGAGGTTCAACGCCGTCCGCCGCTCCTTCGCCATCGGACTGGCCGTTCTGGTGACGGTGGGCAACGCCATCATGCCCCTGGCCGTGTACTTCGGGTTCGTGGAGTGAGCAGGTGACCCTCCAACTCGACGCCAAGGTGCCGCCCGGCGCTATCGAGGACAAGTGGGACAACCACAAGTTCTCCGTTCGCCTGGTGAACCCGGCCAACAAGCGCAAGTTCAAGATTCTCATTGTCGGCACCGGCCTGGCCGGTGCCTCCGCTGCAGCCTCTCTCGCCGAACTGGGTTACGACGTCGAGGTGTTCACCTTCCACGACTCGCCGCGCCGGGCCCACTCCATTGCCGCCCAGGGTGGGATCAACGCCGCCAAGAACTACAAGAACGATGGCGATTCGGTGTACCGCCTGTTCTACGACACGGTGAAAGGCGGCGACTATCGGAGCCGCGAGGCGAACGTCTACCGGCTGGCCCACGAGTCGCTGAACATCATCGACCAGGCCACTGCCCAGGGGGTGCCCTTCGCCCGGGAGTACGGCGGGCTGCTCGACAACCGGTCATTCGGTGGGGCGCAGGTGGCGCGCACCTTCTACGCAAGAGGCCAGACGGGCCAGCAGCTCCTCCTCGGGGCGTACCAGGCGATGGCCCGTCAGGTGGCGGCGGGCACGGTGAAGCTTCACACGCGGTCGGAGATGCTCGACATCGTGGTCAAGGAAGGCAGGGCGGTGGGCATCGTTGCCCGCGACCTGATTTCCGGGGCCATCACCAACCATTCGGGTCACGCAGTGGTGCTCGCCACTGGTGGCTACAGCAACGTCTTCTTCCTATCCACCAATGCCATGGCCTGCAACGTCAGCGCCATCTGGAGGGCACACCGGAAGGGAGCCGGCTTCGCCAACCCTTCCTTCACCCAGATCCACCCGACGTGCATCCCCGCTTCGGACGAGTTTCAATCGAAGCTGACGCTGATGTCCGAGTCGCTGCGAAATGACGGGCGGATCTGGGTCCCGAGTCGAATCGGCGACGATCGGCCGGCGTCCCAGATTCCCAAGGAGGAGCGCGACTACTTCCTCGAGCGGATGTACCCCGCCTTCGGGAACCTCGTCCCGAGAGACGTGGCATCGCGCGCCGTCAAGAGAATCGTCGACGAGGGCAAAGGGGTGGGCCCGCTCCGCAACGGCGTGTACCTCGACTTCCACGACGCCATCGAGCGGGAAGGCCGCCAGGTCATCCAGGAGCGTTACGAGAACCTCTTCGAGATGTATCAACGCATCACCGACGAGGACCCCTATGAGGTCCCGATGCGCATCTATCCGGCCCCGCACTACACCATGGGAGGGCTCTGGGTCGACTACAACCTGATGACGACGATTCCCGGGCTCTACGCGATCGGCGAGGCCAACTTCTCCGACCACGGTGCCAATCGGCTCGGGGCATCGGCGCTGATGCAGGGTCTGGCGGACGGCTACTTCATCCTCCCGACGACCATCGGCGACTATCTGGCCGGCTTCCTCGGCCAGCCGCCGGTGCCCACCGACGACACAGCCTTTGGAGATGCCGGGCAAGAAGTCCGTGACCGGGTCGACCGGTTCATGTCGACGAGGGGCAGCCGCACCGTGGACTGGTTCCACAAGGAGCTGGGGAAGATCATGCTGGAGTACTGCGGCATGTCCCGGAGCGAGCCGGGGCTGAACAAAGCGCTGTCCGAGATCCCTGCCCTGTACGAGGAGTTCAAGACCGATGTGCGGATCCTGGGCACAGCGGGCGGTCTCAATCAGACCCTGGAGCGGGCAGGAAGGGTGGAGGACTTCTTCGAGCTGGCCCAGGCGATGTGCGTGGATGCTCTTCATCGTGAGGAGTCGTGCGGCGGCCATTTCCGTGAGGAGTCTCAGACCGAGGAAGGCGAGGCCCTGCGCTGGGACGACGATTTCGCCCATGTTGCGGTGTGGGAGTGGACCGGCGATCCGGCCAAGCCGGAGCTGAACAAGGAGCCACTCACCTTCGAAGCGGTCAATCTGAGCACCAGGAGCTACAAGTGAACGTGACGCTTCAGATCTGGCGGCAGGAAGGCCCCGACGTGCCCGGTTCGTTCAAGACCTACGAAGTGGCAGGGATCTCCGAGGAGATGTCCTTTCTCGAGGTGCTCGACGTTCTGAACGAACGTCTCGTCACCCAGGGAGAAGAGCCGGTCGCCTTCGACCACGACTGCCGTGAGGGCATCTGCGGTTCCTGTGGCGTCATGATCGATGGCCAAGCCCACGGCCCTCAGCTCGGCACGGCTACCTGCCAGCTCCACATGCGCAAGTTCGAGAGCGGATCGACGATCACCGTCGAGCCGTGGCGGGCGGCGGGATTTCCGCTGGTCAAGGATCTAGTGGTCGACCGCAGCTCCTTCGACCGCATCATCGAGGCGGGCGGGTACATAACGGTCGACACCGGGTCCGCCCCCGACGCCAACCTCACCCCGGTTCCCAAACCTGCCGCCGACATCGCCTTCGACGCCGCCGCCTGCATCGGGTGCGGGGCCTGCGTGGCCGCCTGCCCCAACAGCGCGGCAAATCTCTTCACCGCGGCCAAGATCAGCCACCTCAACCTCCTCCCCCAGGGTCAGGCCGAGAGATGGGCACGAACCGAGAACATGGTCGAGGTCATGGAGGAGTACTTCGGATCGTGCACCAACCACGGAGAGTGCGAGAAGGCGTGCCCCAAATCGATCTCGATCGACTTCATCGCCATCATGAACGCCGATTACCTCAAGGCGAAGGTCAAGAATCGCCGTCTCGTGGCCCAATAGACCATCCTGGCCTTGGCTCTAATAGCCCCTTGTAGCCACCACGTCGCGTAGACCACAGGCGAACCGCTTCACCCGCCTCGAGTGGACGCGGCCACTCAGGGTGGAGCATGTCTGGGACCTCCGACCCAGTCTGCCTTTTCGGCCAGGGGGCCTTTAGTGACTGGCAGTTTCTGCCGAATTCCCCAGTCGTTGAGCAAAGGCATCCTCGGGTGCGTGGAAAGACGTGAAGCAGTGAAGGGCTCTAGGGCAGCATCGAACGGAGCGATCGCGAGCGCGGGGCAACACTGGTCGAGGCGGCCGTGGTAATTGGCAGAAGTGCCCACCTACTACGACGGCAAGACTTCCGTGGTGGAACTCTACGACGCCGGCGAGTCCGCCAACAGCGGAACCCTGGCCGTGCTCGATCCCTCGGGCAACATCTTCAACGACGGGGAGTGCCGGATCTACAGCCGCAGCAACCCGAGCGTGGCCTGGAACCTGCAAGGGACCGTCTCCAGTGGCTCCAACTGTCAGGAAACGGTGACCCCCGGTGAGTACAACGGACGCTGGCTCAAGTTCGAGATGGACTTGCCGGCGGCGTACTCGTGTTCCACTGTTGGTGGAGGATGAGCTATGCCTATCCGACGGCAGTGAACGACACCACCACCTGGCGTGCCTACATGATCGGGAACCCGATCCACCTCATCGACTGAGATATCGCGCTTCTAGGCTGGCGGGATGCTGCCTCCACCTGACTACATGCCCGCGTTGATCACGCCTTTCACACGAGGCGGGGAGATCGATACCAGGGCCCACACCACCAACCTCCGGTTGCTGGCCGCAGAGGGAATCGATGGTTACGTCATTGGTGGGTCCAACGGGGAAGGGCCCTATCTGGAGCCTGGCGAGCGATTCCGGTTGGTGAAAGCAGGGCGCCGGCGAAAGTCCCATTTCATGGTCGGGATAGCGGCCGAATCGACGCGAGTCGCACTGAATCAGGTCGGGGAGGCAATCGAAGGAGGCGCCGACAGCATCCTGGTGATGACACCGACCACTCTCACTCGGGGCCGGGACGAGGCGGTTCTCCGGTTCTACAAGACGATCGCCGACACGTCGACGGCACCGGTTTTCCTCTACTCGGTTCCATCCGTGACCGGGTACAACCTCACGCTGGAACTGGTTTGGAGGCTCTCCCGGCACGACAACATCGTGGGGATGAAGGACTCGAGTGGTGATGTGGTGAGGCTTCAGTCGATCATCGATGCATCACCGTCGGATTTCGTCCTGTATTCAGGATCCTCCCGGGCCCTCACCGCGGCGATGGCGATCGGCTGTCACGGGGCCATCACCGGATCGGGCAACTACGTGCCCGGGCTCGTGCTCCAGACCCTGGCCGCAGCGAAGGGAGACCCCGCCAAGGCGAGGAAGCTGCAGAAGCGGCTCAGCGCCATCAGCTCCGATGTCGAGGCCCACGGAGTGCCTGGTGTCAAGGCGGCCGCGAAGGCGGCGGGTCTCGACCCGGGACACCCCAGAGAACCTCTGACCCGGCTCTCCCGGGGCGCCGAGACCTCCATCGCCAAGCTGATCTGACCCTCGACGCGGTCTGTACCATTCACGCCCCAATCACCAAGGAGTCGGAGCGTGTCCAAGTTTCTCAGTGACGAGTGGGCGTCGGAAGTCACATCCGCCCTCAACAGCCATGACGGATTCAAGAACGCCATCGGGGAAGCCGAGCTGGGCATCCAGTTCAGCACTACCGATGCCCCCGACGGTGAAGTCGACTACTACCTGCAGGCCGGGGGCGGCAACGCGACCATGGCCCTCGGGACTCTCGAAGGCGCCGACGTGACGGTCAAGCAAACCTACGACACCGCCACCGCAATCTCCAAGGGCGATCTGAACACTCAAAGCGCCTTCATGACGGGCAAGCTCAAGGTTTCGGGAAACCTGGCCAAGCTGATGATGCATCAGGGCGCCATCCAGCAGTGGGGCGCTGCCGTGTCCGATCTCGACGTCGAATACTGACAATCGATTCACGACCTGTCGAAATCCTCGTCGCCCCTCCGTCATAGAGCCGTCAGGCGTCCCACTAGAGAAGGGAACACAGGATGCCCAAATATGCAGCACTCATCTACGGAGCGGCCGAGACCCAGGGGCAAGGAACGCCTGAGGAGACGGAGCAGGTCATGAACGAGTACAACGAGTTCAGCCAGGCCTCCGCGGAAGCGGGTGTGATGGTGGGTGGTGAAGCCTTGCACGACACCAACACCGCCACCACGGTCCACATCCCTGGCGGGAAGGGCGGCGAGCCGGTGTTCACCGACGGGCCCTTTGCTGAGACCAAAGAAGTCCTGGGAGGTTTCTACCTATTGGAGGTCGCCGATCTCGACGAGGCCCTGAAGTGGGCGCAGCAGATTCCGGGCGCCTGGTACGGCAGGGTCGAAGTGCGGCCGGTTGTCGAGTGGGAGGATCAGCCGGAGAGCTGACCCCATCCTGCCTTCGGGGCCACCTCCCCTGACGTCGCTCCGCTCCTTGGGGAGGAAACTCAGATCAGGCCGAGTTCTTTGACCGCTTCCCGCTCTTCGGTGAGCTCTGCCACCGACGCGTCGATCCGCTTCCGGGAGTAGTCATCGATCTCGAGGCCCTGGACGATCTCCCAACGGCGATTCCGACAGATGCAGGGGAACGAGGACATCAGGCCCTCGGGCACACCGTAGGAGCCGTCTGAAGGGACCCCCATCGAGACCCAGTCGCCTTCCGGTGTGTCGTGCCACCAATCGCGGACGTGGCCGATGGCGGCATTGGCAGCCGAAGCCGCCGAAGAAGCGCCCCTCGCGTCGATGATGGCGGCGCCGCGATTGGCGACGGTGGGAATGAACTCGTTCTCGATCCAGTCCTGGTCATCGACCAGCTCGTGGGCGGGCTTGCCGTCGACTTCGCAATGGAACAGGTCGGGATACTGGGTCGAAGAATGATTGCCCCAGATCGTCATCCGACGAACCGAGGTCACCGGCCGGCCCACGCGGCTGGCCAACTGTGCCACTGCCCTGTTGTGGTCGAGCCGGGTCATCGCCGTGAAATTGGATGGGTCCATTCCTTTGGCGTTGTTCATTGCGATGAGGGCGTTGGTGTTCGCCGGATTTCCCACGACGAGAGCCTTGACATCGGGTCGGGCTGCCGCGCCGATCGCCCGGCCCTGAGTGGTGAAGATGGCGCCATTGGCGGAGAGAAGATCGGAGCGCTCCATGCCCGCTTTCCGCGGCATGGCGCCGACGAGAAGGGCGATCTCGGCGTCCGCGAAGGCCGACTCGGGGTCGTCGGTGGCGACGGTTCCCTCCAATAGGGGAAAGGCGCCGTCCTCCAGCTCCATCGTGACGCCGTCGAGCGCGCCAAGTGCCTCGGGGATCTCGAGCATTTGGAGCATGACCGGCTGGTCGGGGCCGAGCATGTCCCCGGCGGCGATCCGGAAGACGAGGCTGTACCCGATCTGCCCGGCCGCGCCGGTCACTGCCACACGCACTGGTCGTTTACTCATCGCGTCGAAGTTATCCCCGAGCCGAGAGTCACATGAAATCCAGTGCGATGTCGAGCTGTGGCGCCGAGTGGGTGATCCATCCCACGGAGATGATGTCGACGCCGGTCTCGGCCAGGAGGCGGACATTCTCGAGCGTGACCCCCCCAGACGCCTCCAACGTGATTCGACCCTCGGTCATCTCGACCGCCTGGCGCAGCATCTCCGGGCCCATGTTGTCGAGCAACACACGGTCGACGTCGGTCTGGAGGACCTGAGCGAGCTGTTCCAGGCTCACCACCTCGACCTCGATCATGACTCCCGGGCGCACCTTGGTCCGTGCCGCGGCGACCGCGGCGGCAATGTCACCGGCAGCGACGAGATGGTTGTCCTTGATCAGGACCGCGTCGTAGAGGCCGAATCGGTGGTTCATTCCGCCCCCGACCCGGACCGCGTACTTGTCGAGCGCCCTGAGCCCCGGCATCGTCTTCCGGGTGTCCGAGATGCGTGCCCCGGTCCCGGCGACAGCCTCGACGAGCTGCGCCGTTGCCGTGGCCACGCCTGACATCCGGCCCAATAGGTTGAGCGCCGTTCGCTCCCCGCTGAGTATGGACCGTGAATGCCCCGAAATCTGAGCGATGACTTCACTCTCGTGGACACGATGCCCATCCTCGACGCTGGGCTTGAATCGCACCGATGGATCGAGCGCCTCGAACACGTATCCCGCGACCTCGATCCCGGCCATCACGCCGGGCATCCGGGCGACGAACATGCCCTTGCTCTCCGCGGTCTTCGGGACACACGAGTCGGAGGTGATGTCCCCCTCAGAACCGAGGTCCTCGGAGAGGGCGCGACCGACCACCTCGACGTAGTCGGCACGAAGCATCAGCTCACCGCCGTCATCTGTGCCCTGGTCGGATCGATCAGGGTGCGGTGCTCCTGCATCGGATCGGGTTCCGGGTAATCGGCCCGATAGTGCCCGCCCCTCGACTCGGAGCGCCGAAGCGCGGCGAGGATGACCATCAGCGACAGTTCGAGGGCGACCCGACCGGCAATCGTGCGACGCAGGACGGAATCCAGCTCGAGCAGATGACTCCTCGCCTCCCAGAGACCCGGCCCGGTGCGAACGAGGCCTACCCGGTCCCACATGATCTGACGGAGGTCCTCGAGAGCGGGGCCGGCCACCAACGGCAGGTCGAAGGCCTCCTTGGGAGCGAACGGCTCCCCGTCGGGCGCCACCAGCGACGTCGCCACATCTGCCGACGTCCGCGCCCCGAAGACGAGGCCCTCCAACAAGGAGTTGGAGGCAAGCCGGTTGGCCCCGTGCACCCCGGTCGAGCTGGCCTCCCCCACGGCCCACAGACCCGGGACCGACGTTCGCCCGTTGGAATCGGCATCGATCCCACCCATGTAATAGTGAGCAGCCGGCGAGACTGGCAACAGGTGCTCGGAGGGGTCGAGCTCGACGGAGTGGGCGTGAGCGTTGACGGTGGGAAACCGATCCGCGAAATCGACGATGGATCTCGCATCGAGATAGGCACCGCCCAAACCCCTGTCGTATTGCCAGAAGATGGCACGCGCCACGATGTCCCGTGGAGCAAGCTCGGCCATCGGGTGGTACTGGGGCATGAAACGGCGGCCGTGGGCGTCGACCAGGATGGCTCCTTCACCACGGAGGGCCTCGGTCAGCAGCGGCATTGGATCCTTGCCGACATGAAGGGCGGTCGGGTGGAACTGCACGAATTCGAGATCGGCCAGACGAGCCCCGGCTCGCCCTGCCATGGCTATGCCGTCTCCGGTCACCCCGGCGGGGTTGGTGGTCTGGGAGTAGATCCTCCCCGCACCACCGGTGGCGAGCACCACTGCCGGGGCGAGAAGCACCTCCCTTTTCTTACCCTCGCTGGTAACCACCCCTATCACGCGGTCCCCCGCCATGACCAGGTCGATGGCCCGCCGTTGGATGACTGTGACCCGGTCGCCGGCTTCCACCGCAGCAATGAGCGCACGCATGACCTCGGCGCCGGTTGCGTCCCCGTCGGCATGCAGGACGCGACGGGTCCGGTGCCCTCCCTCACGGGCGAGCATCAACCCCCCATCCTCGTCGCGATCGAATTGAGCGCCGATTGCGATGAGGTTCTCGACCGCCGCCGGGCCGCCGTGGGTCAGGAGATCGACCACCCGCTCGACTCCCAGTCCACCGGAGACACTGAGAGTGTCATCGGCATGCTGGCGTGGTGAGTCATCGGGTGACCAGGCAACGGCGATCCCTCCCTGGGCCCACCAGGTGGATCCCATGTCCTGGGTGGTGAGCACGTAGGCCTGGGGCAACCCCAGTGCCACTGTCAACCCGGCGACGCCGGCGCCAACGACAAGCGGGGCATCGAGCCGGGTGATCTCGGTCATCGGGGGTGGCCTCTAGTCCTTACGACCGACCTCGAGCATGCGCATCACCGCTTGCCGGGCCCGATCCGCCACCTCGGGCGGGATCTCGACCTGATGGGTGAGAGTGGCCAGAGAGGTCCGGATGTTGTCGAGGGTGATCCGCTTCATGTATGGGCATAGGTTGCACGGTCGCACATACTCCGTGTCAGGGGTCTCCCGAGCCACGTTGTCGGCCATGGAGCACTCGGTGATCATCATCACGCGGCCCGGCTGACGGGTGGTGACCCAGTCGATCATCGCATGAGTGGATCCGACGAAATCAGCCTCGGCAAGCACGTCGGGAGGACACTCTGGGTGGGCGATCACCGGGATGTCGCCGTATGCCTTCCGGTAGTCGGCTATCTC
>JARDZU010000266.1 GCA_029240695.1 Acidimicrobiia bacterium
GACCATCGGCAGCCTCATGCGTGAGCTCGACTCCGTCGACCACATCGTCTGCCCCACGCCCCTGGAAGCGGAGATCACCGAGCTTCGACTCATCCACACATACCGCCCCCGCTACAACCGTCGGTCCCGACCTCCAAAGTCCTCACATTGGGTGAAGCTGACCGCCGAGCCCTTCCCGCGGCTGTCTGTGGTGAGGACCCTCAAGACGAATGCGCTGGCCCATCTCGGGCCCTTTCGATCCAAGACAGCCGCCGACGTGGTGGTGTCGGCGCTCTGGGACGCCACGATGATCCGACGCTGTTCCTCCCGACCCGGTACCCGGTCGGCTCGCTGCGCCCCCGCCCAGATGGGTGCAGCGCTGTGCCCATGCGACGGCTCCCTGGATCCGATCGAGTACCAGCAGGTGGTCGACCAGATCGTCGAAGGGATCACCTGCCGATCCGAGCTAGTGCTGGAACCACTGGTCGAGCGGATGGAGCAGCTCTCATCGGAGCAGCGATACGAGGAGGCGGGATGGGCACGGGACCGTCACGATGCTCTGGCCCGGGCCATCGAGATCAGCCGAACCTGGGTTGCCCTGGGTGGCCTGGGAGTCTGCGAGATGGAGGGGGAAGACGGGTCCCACGTTGTCGTGGACCATGGACGGCTCGTCTGCACCTGGCGGGCCGGCTCGAGCCCGCCTCTCCGACCTACGCCCGACGTCGGAGATGAACCGGGCAACGACGTCCCGGACTCTGTGGAGATCGCCGAGGAGGCACGTCTGATCTGGAACTGGATGAAATCCACACCCATGCGTCTGATCGACGCCACCGGCAGTCTCGCCCTGCCCGTTCGGCCCGTCGTCCGTCTTGGAGCCCGCTCAGAGCGGTAATCGGTCGATCTCGATCCAGGTCGCCGCGGCGACGGCCACTTCGTCGCCGTCGGCATCTAGCAAGGCCGACCCGGCGAAGTGCTTTCGACCTTCGACGCCGATCGGCCAGCCGATGACGATCAGGCGCTCTCCGATCTCAGGCAGCCTGTCGATCCGCGCCGTGAGACGACCGAGCAGGGCCATCGGAGTGTTATCGAGCCCGAAATATGACGGGCAATCGAGGGCGGCCCACACATAACGGCGCTCGACCACTCCTGCGGTGACCAGCGACTCATCGGGAGCCCACGGGGCGGCCACCACCGGCGAGCCATCGAGACGACCGGGGAAGATGCGGAGCCCGTCCCCCGGCTCTCGCTCGGGGCCGCAGACGAAGCAAGTCGGGAACGGGTGGGTTTCGAAGCCTGCATAGCTTCTGGATGCGGCCACGGCGGTGTCGAAGTCCGGGCCGGTCGGGACGACTGCGTCGAGGGTGTCCGGCCCGGCTTCACCGACGAGATCGTCGCCGTCCATCAGCCGGATCTGCCCCCCGTTTTCGATCAGGATCATAGGGACGTCGAGCGGTGGGGGGCGACGCAATGTGGCCGTGGCGACGCCGTCGATCCCCTCGCCAACGACGCCACAGGCATATCCGCCGTTGGCACTTTTGGGCGGGCCCCGGAAACGTGGGTCGATGACGATCTCTTGGCTCATCCCCACTGAAACTAGTGACGCCTTCTGGCAACTTGAGTCTGACCCCGCGCCGAATGAGACTTGACCGGGTGGGCACCCACGTCGAACTCGAGGATGCAGGTGTTTCGCTCGGTGGCCAGACCATCCTGCGCGACCTCACCCTGTCGGTGGGTGCCGCCGAGGTCCTCGGGATCGCGGGCCCGAATGGATCGGGCAAGACGACGCTCCTCCGGCTCCTCGCCACCTTGACAGCCCCCGCCCAAGGCACGGGCCGTGTCCTGGGGGCGGCGCTCGGTAGTTCCGAGGTGTACGGGATCCGGCGCGAGATCGGCCTCGTCGGCCACATCCCAACCGTGGTCGGAGAGCTGACTCTTCGGGAGAATCTGGATCATGCCACCCGTCTGTTTGGCGGGGACACGGCTCGGATCGAACGCGCTCTGCAGGTCGTAGGGCTGGCAGAGGCTGCGGACCGGAAGGTCGAGCAGAGCTCATACGGCATGTTGCGTCGTACCGAGGCGGCCAGGCTGCTCATAACCCGGCCCAGGCTTCTCCTGCTCGATGAGGCGTTTTCGGGTCTCGACGTCGACGCCCAACAGCTGATCGATGCTCTGATCACCCGAACTACCGAGAACGGCGGCGCGGTTGTGATGGTTTCGCACGATGCCTCGCATCTCGCCGAGCGCGCCGGCCGGGTGATGGCTATTGCCGCCGGCCGTCTGGAGCTGGCTGCATGACGTTCTGGGATCAGGCTATCGAGATCAGCCGCGTCGACCTCCGGGTAGAACGACGGATGGGCGACGTCCTGCGGATAATCCTGCCCTTCGCCATCATCGCTCTCCTCGTATTCCCCCTTGCCTTAGGCGTAGATCTCTCCGCGATCACGCAGCTCGGACCTGCGGTCTTCTGGGCGATCGGCGTCCTGTTCGGGATGCAGGTGGCTTTGCGCCAGGCCGCCGACGACCGGCCAGAGCGAAGGGATCTCTACGCGCTCCTTGGAGTAGACCCGGCCGCCCGATTCGTCGGTCGCACCATGTCGGGCTCGGTGCTCACGGTGGGTTTCATGATTGCTCTCCTGGTGGCGACGTTCGTTCTGTACAGCCCCCGTCTCCCCTCCGGCTGGCCCGGCCCGGTCATCCTCGCCGTGCTCCTCACCGCGGTGGGACTGACCGAACTCGGGACGCTCGCCGGGGAGGTCACTGCGGGATTGCGAAGTCGCACCGTCCTCGCATCCCTCATCGTGGCGCCACTGGCGATCCCTCTCGTCATCGGAGGCTCCCAGACCCTGGAATCACTAATCCGGGACACAAGTATCCTGCCCTGGTTGTTGCTGCTGGTCGCGACCGACCTGGCGCTGGCGGTGGCCGGCGTCGCGCTGGCCCGACCGCTCGAGGAGGCTTCGAGATGAAACGAGTCCGCATTCTGATGGCGATCGCCGCTGCGGCGATGGTTGCGGGCCTCTATCTCACGCTCACTTCGCCCACCGACCGCCTCCAGGGCGAATTCACCCGAATTGTCAACATCCACG
>JARDZU010000108.1 GCA_029240695.1 Acidimicrobiia bacterium
ACGAGCGTCTCCAGCAAGTGCTGGAGCCTTACGGGCGTGGTGCAGATGTGACTGTCGAGGTCATGACCGAGCAGATGGCGATCGATTGGATCGGCAAATTGCGTGCAGAGTCCGGTCCCGGGCTGGGCGAGCCAGGTTCTCAAACGAGGGTGCTGGCCATCTCATCCGGCAAGGGCGGAGTAGGTAAGTCATCTGTCAGCTCGAACTTGGCGGTCTCGTTGCGACGCGGCGGGCATCGTGTCGGCATCGTGGACGGCGACATCTGGGGCTTTTCCATCCCGAGGATGCTTGGCGTCGCACAGCCCCCTGTGATGGTCGGCGAGGCGATCCTGCCTCCCACCGCTCACGGGGTGAAGGTGATGTCGATGGACTATTTCGTCGGCGACGACAAAGCGGTGATCTGGCGGGGCCCGATGCTCCACAAGGCCATCGAGCAGTTCCTCAAGGACGTGTTCTGGGACACTCTCGACTTCCTGATCGTCGACATGCCGCCTGGCACCGGTGATATTGCCATCTCGATGTCCCAGTTCCTGCCCCGGGCCCAGGTCCTGCTCGTCACCACCCCGCAGCCGACCGCACAGAGGGTGGCCCGGCGTGCGGCCCTGATGGCGGCAGAGGTCGACCAGCAGGTCATCGGCGTGGTGGAGAACATGTCGTGGTTCACCGCGGACGACGACAGGCGCTATGAATTGTTTGGGAGCGGTGGTGGTGCCTCGTTGGCCGCTGAGTTGGACGTGGACCTAATGGCACAGATCCCATTGTTGCCGGCGATGGGGAGAGGCGCCGACGAAGGGCATCCGGTCTCGATCGCCGCTCCCGGGTCCGAGGCAGCGGATGCGTTCGACGGTCTGGCCAACGCGGTCGTCGACAAGCGACCCCGCATCAGGACCAATCCGGCCCTCGTGATCAATTGAGCTCCCGGAATCGCAGCAGACGCTTTGCCGTCGGTGTGGCGGGTTGGGTGTTCGGCCTCGCCTCCACCGTGCTCCTGGTCGGAATCTGGGGTAGGGCGGTCGTCGTCGACACCAACGAACTGGCCGACACGCTCAGTCCGCTGGCGGCAGGGGACATGGTGTCTGACCGTCTTGCCACATGGCTGGAGTCCGAGCTCGTCAATGCCGGAGTCGACGGTGTCGGCGCTTCGGTCGCGGCCGATCAGGTGCTGGCCCACCCGTCGGTAGGGCCGGTCCTCGAGGAGCTCGTGGCCGAGGGTGTGGAAGCGGCGGCCTCGGGCGACCCGAATGGTGGCACGGTCGATGTTGCCGCCATTCTGCTCCCCGCTTCGGGCCAGATCACGACGGGCCTGAACGAGGCCGGTGTGCCGGTGACCAACGAGCAGGTCGAAGCCGCCCTGGCCCGGCTCGACCCGCTCGTGATTCGTGACGCCTCGGATCAGCCGTTCGTTGGAGCGTCCTCGCCGCTGGCGGCAAATCTCGGCACAGCGGCCATGCTTGGCGCGTTGCTCATGCTCTTCGCCGGAACTGCCTACATCGTCATGTCGATAGATCGGATGCGGGCGTTCAGGGCGCTACTCACCCGCTTCGCGCTCGGGGCGCTTTCGTTCGCCGTGCTGTTGCGTCTCGGGTCATGGCTTGTCGATCCGGAGGGCGGAAGGGCGCCCTTCCGGGAGAGCTTCGCGCTTCTCGCGAACTCGAAATGGATGGTGCCGCTGACCATCGGCTTGGTCTCGATGGCGGCGGCGATCGTCTTCCGCGTATTTCGCCGGCGGGTCAGACTGGCGGCAGGGTCCCGCTCAGAAGACGAGCGGCCCATACGCCAAGAAGCATGACCCCGGTGCCGATGAGGATGGTGTTCACCCATCTCGTCGGTAGGGGTTCGACCCGACCCGAACGCCGCAGCAGGTACCACGCCCATCCTCCGATCGACAACAGGGCGATCCACGGCACCAGAGGGTGGTAGCCGAGGGCGGCAGTCAGGTCACCCCGGATCAGGGACGAGGCGGCCCGGGTCATGCCACAACCCGGGCAGGCCATCCCGGTGAACAATGCGAAGGGGCAGATCGTGACGCCGTCGTCTACCGGCCTGGCCGATGCGAGGAGCCCGAGAACCGCAACGGGGGCGGCGAATACGAGTCGGTCTCGCCACGCCCTGGTCAACGGAACATGTCCTCCCGCCAGAACTCCTCGGACCAGGGGACAAATGCCAGCCCGGCGATGATCCCGACGATCAGTGCGATTATCCCGAGCCCGAGAAGCACCGTGGCGATGATCCCGATGATCCGTGCCGCGGTAGCCGTGCCTTCGTTCTGCGGGTTGCGGCGCCCTGCCTTGATCGCCTCCAACTCGTTGTTGGCCATGATCCAGGCCACTATGCCGAGGATCTGGCAGCAGACCAGACCGACGATGCCCAGGACTAAGGCGGTAGAGGCCTGACTGGCCTCGGGATATGCGGTCGACTCTTGTGGGAAGCTCATGCCCCGAGCCTATCGGTTGAGACGATCGAGCGTCCGGTAGAGGATCGAGGCCGGGGTGAGGAACCAGGGATTGCCCCGGTAGTAGAACCGCGTGGGGTGGGGCACCTTGGTGAAGACGCTCGGCGGCTCCTCACCCAAGAGCATCCCGGCCAACTCGTGACCCATCAGCGTGGACAGACCCACTCCGTGACCGGCGTAACCCAGGGCATACCAGGCGCCGTCGACCTGGCCCATGTGGGGCACGAGGTCAAAGGGGACGGCGAGCTTGCCTCCCCAAACATGTGTGAGAGGCACATCTTCGAGCTGGGGGAAGTATCCGATGAGCTGGCCCCGGAGGGCGGCGGCGGATTCGCCTAGATCGAGCCCGGTGTGGAGGTTTCGTCTTCCCCCGATCAGGATGCGACCGTCCGGAGTGCGCCGCATGTAGTTGAGCAGCCGTTTCTTGGTATAGGTCATCGCCCCGCCCGGGAAGATCGCGGTAGCACGATCGGCGATCGGCTCGGTGACCACGATGTAGGACCCGACGGGGACGATGCGCCGGGCGAGCTCGGCCGAGGGTCGATCGGTGGTGTAGCCGTTGGTGGCGAGGACGATCTCGCCGACCCGGACCGGGCCTTCCGTGGTCAACACCAGGAACCCGGGACCGTCCTTCTCGAAAGATGTCGCCTCACAATGGGACACGAGCCGGGCTCCGGCGGCGGCGGCAGAGGACGCGAGACCGAAGACGAAACGGGCCGGTTGTATCCCGAAGCCCTCCGGCTCGAAGATGGCAGTGGTGAATGGCCCGTGTCCGATCACCTCACCCACCCGACCGGGGCCGAGCACCTCCCAGTCGACTCCGACCTGCTCCCGATACCAGGAGACGCTCTGCTCGAATCTCGCTTGGGCGTCAGGCCCGATCCCCAAGGCGGCCATGCCGCCACGCATGATCTTCGCGTCGATCGATTCGGTAGCGGCCAGGTCGGAGACGATGTCCACGGAGCGGACAGTCGCCTGCCACATCTCCCGTCCCAGCTCCTGGCCGAATTGTTCGAAGATGACCTTGATCCCTGCCTTGATGTCCGGTGAGACCATGCCGCCGTTGACACTCGACGCTCCCGAAGCGATCTCCCCCGAGTCGACCACGACTACCGACTTTCCGCCACGGGCCAGACGTAACGCCGCGGTGAGCCCGGTCAGCCCGGACCCGACGATCAGGACGTCGGCCTCACCGGGGAGATCGGATGTGATGTTCTCCGGCCTGGGGTGCTCCTCGACCCAGAATGGAGTGTGCTTCACATGGCCTCGAGGCCGACCCGGAAGAGTGAGGCCATTTCAGATACCTGATCCGTGGTCATGATGAGCGGCGGCGATACCTGAAGCCCGCCACCCCCGACCGCCCGGGTCAGGACACCCGCTTCGCGGCATGACGAGGCGGCCCTGTACGGGAGTGTGTCGTCCTCGCCGACAGCCATTTGTACTGCCGCCAGCGCGCCAACTCCCCGTCGGACGTGATCGACTACGGGAAGCTCCTCGAGGGGGAGCAGGGCCTGATAGAGCTCGTCTTCGAGCTCGGCGGCGCGAGCGAGGAGTCCCTCCCGCTCCAGGATGTCCATCACGACTAGGCCGGCAACACATGCCGTGGTGTGGCCCGAGTATGTGTAGCCGTGGCGGAACATGAGCCCGGGCGTGTCGAAGAACGGAGCGGCGACCTTCGGAGACGCGATGACCCCGCCCAGGGGGGCGTAGCCGCAGGTGACGCCCTTGGCGAACGTGATCAGGTCAGGCTGCAGACCGTACTTGTTGGCAGCAAACCAATCCCCGACCCGCCCGAAACCGGTTATGACTTCGTCCGAGACGTAGAGCCCGCCGGCATTGCGGACCAGCTCCTGGACTGCCCCGAAGTAGGCCTCCTCGACCGGACGGACGCCACCCGCTCCGATGACGGGCTCGACGAAGATTCCGGCGATTCGCTCGGCACCGGCATGGTCTATCGCCTTCTCCACGGCTTCGGCATCGTCGTGGGGGACGATGACGATGTCTGTCACAAGGTCGCCGCCATATCCGGCGCGATTGGGCTCCATCCCGCCCAGCGACGTGCCGTACGGATGCATGCCGTGATAGGCCCATTCCCTGGAGATGAAGACGGTGCGCTCGGGCTGGCCGATCGCATTGAAGTAACGCCGGGTCATCTTGGCTGCGGTGTCGACGGCATCCGATCCGCCCGATCCGAAGAAGACCTTCGAGCCGGGGTCCGGGGAGACCGAGGCGATGCGGTCCGCCAGGTCGATTGCGGGCCTGGTCCCGTAGTCGATGAAGGCATGAAACGCGGGCAGCTTGCGCATCTGCTCCGCCATGGCGTCGATGATCTCCGTCCGGCCGTAGCCGACGTTCATGTACCAGAGGGAGGCGGCGGCATCGAGATAGCGCCGGCCTGACTCGTCGTAGACGTAGATCCCTTCGCCGCGATCGACGATGAACGGCGCGTGCTGCACCTTGCTCATCTCCGCGAATGGGTGCCAGAAGGAGGACATGGCCGACGAGGGTAGCGGTGGGGGGCCCGTCCCGTTTTGGCGCGGAGATCTCGACCTATATGTCGAGATCTCCGCGCCAGAATGGTTCGCCATGCCGGCCGACATCGTCTTCGTCAACGGGCCAGTCTTCACCGCCGGGCCGGCGCGTTCGTTCGTCAGGGCCCTTGCCGTCACCGGGGAGCGGATAACGGCCGTGGGAGATGAAGCCACTGTCTCCGAATCGATAGGTCCGGCGACACGAGTGGTCGATCTCGCCGGCCGGATGCTCAGCCCTGGATTTCAGGATGCTCATTGCCATCCCGGGAGCAGTGGTCTCGACCTCCTCCGGTGCTCGTTCGAGGGGTGTGCCAGTGCCGAGGACGCCATCGCGTACGTCGCCCGGTATGCGGCTGATCACCCGGAGACGGAATGGATCCTCGGTGGTGGCTGGCATCAAACCTGGTTTCCGCGTGGGTGCCCCCCCAAGGAAGCTCTGGACGCCGTTGTTCCCGACCGGCCGGTCCTCGTCTACAACGCCGACGGGCATGGCGCATGGGCCAACTCGCTCGCTTTGTCTCTGGCCGGAGTCGAAGCGTCGACACCCGATCCAGCGGACGGGCGCATCGAGCGGGACGGGGACAACCGACCCCAGGGGACATTGCATGAGGGCGCCGCCTGGCTCGTGGAGCGCATGGCGCCGGAGGGCACCGACGGGGACGTGCGTTCCGGGTTGCTGGCGGGACAGGCGTATCTGCTGACCAAGGGGATCACCGCCTGGCAGGACGCTCACGTCGACGAGGAGACCCACCGCGCCTATCGGGCGTTGGCCGCAAGCGACGAGCTGATCGGGACCGCGGTCGGCGCCCTGTGGTGGAGCCCGCGAAAAGGGATGGAGCAGGTCGAGGATTTGGAGCGGATGCGGTCCGAGCCCCTGGGCCGTTACTTGCCCACAACGGTGAAGCTAATGCTCGACGGCGTGGTGGAGAACTTTACCGGCTCGATGCTGGAGAGCTACCTCGACGGGGCGGGTCATCAAACCGGCAACACCGGCATCGACTTCCTCGAGCCGGACCGGCTTCGTGAGATCGTGGTCGAGCTCGACAGCCGAGGATTCTCCTGTCATTTCCACGCCATCGGGGACGCGGCCGTTCGAAGCGGGTTGGACGCCGTGGAGGCGGCTCGTCTCGCCAACGGCTGGATGGGAACCCGTCACACCATCTGCCATATCCAGGTGGTTCACCCCGACGACATCCCTCGTTTCCGCCGGCTCGGCGTGGTCGCCAATGCACAGGCGCTCTGGGCTCAAGATGGCGAGGACCAGCGCGTGCTGACGAAGCCGTATCTCGGGGAGGAGCGATCCCGGTGGCAGTACCCGTTCGGGAGCCTCCTCCGCGCCGGCGTCACCCTCGCCATGGGCTCCGACTGGGGTGTCTCGACAGCCGATGTCATGGACCAGATCGACACTGCCGTGACGAGATCGAATCACGACGAGCCAGACGCCGGACCCCTCAATGAGAACGAGAGGATCACCTTCCTCGATGCGCTGGCCGGATTCACTTCAGGATCCGCCTACGTGAACCATCGTGAGGGCGTCAGCGGGACCCTGGCTGTCGGTATGCTCGCCGACCTGGCGGTCATAGACCGTGATCCGATGGCGAGTGGGCTTATCCGGGACGCAACCGTGGCGATGACCTTGGTTGGTGGACGGGTGGTGTACGAGGAGGTCTGATGGCGAACCCCGCGGTCGAGCTGGCAGGCGTCACCAAGAGATTCGGGGACGAGGTCGTGGCCGTGAACGAGCTCGACTTGACCATCGAGGATGGGGAGTTCTTCTCCCTGCTCGGGCCGTCCGGGTGTGGCAAGACGACCACTCTCCGGATGATTGCCGGCTTCGAGTTCCCAACTGAGGGAAGCATCCGCATCCATGGCAAGGAGATGGGGCTGAAGCCTCCGAACCAGCGGCCGGTCAACACAGTCTTCCAGTCATATGCCCTCTTCCCCCACATGTCGGTGGCCGAGAATGTCGCGTTCGGGCTCAACATGACGAAGGTCGAGAAGTCAGAAGTCCAGCGACGGGTGAGTCGTGTTCTCGACCAGGTCCAGCTCTCCAAACGCGCCGATGCTCGACCGAGCCAGCTCTCCGGTGGCATGCAACAGCGGGTTGCATTGGCCCGGGCGCTGGTCAACGAGCCTGAAGTCCTGCTCCTCGACGAGCCCCTCGGAGCCCTCGATCTCAAGCTGAGACAGGCGATGCAGGTCGAGCTCAAGGATCTGCAGGGCAGGGTCGGCATCACGTTCATCTACGTCACTCACGACCAAGAAGAGGCTTTGACCATGTCCGATCGGATCGGCGTCATGAATGAGGGAAGCCTCCTTCAGGTGGGCCGGTCAGAAGAGATCTACGAGCATCCGGCTTCGAGGTTCGTGGCCGACTTCATTGGTGATATCAACCTCATCGATGTAACGCTGAACGGGTCGGGCGGAGCCCGTCTCTCCAGCGGTGCCGAGATCGCGTTGCCCGGAGGCACCACCGGCTCGGAGACTCAGATCACCCTGGCTCTGCGACCGGAGCGGCTGGCGCTCTACGACCTCGACGAGGAGATCCCGGCCGGCTACAACCGGGTCCGGGTCAAAGTCTCCAGGAGGCTCTATTACGGCGACGTCCACTTCTACGACGTGGATGCCGGCATCGGGACCGAGATCGAGGTCAAGGAAGAGAACCGTCCCGGGGTCGAGCTCTACGAGGTGGGCGAGGAGGCGTATCTGGCCTGGAGCCCGGAGGCCGCCAACCTGGTGACTTCCTGATGGCGGCACCTCCCGTCACCGATCCCGAGGTGACCGCCCCGGTCACTCCTGAGCTGGAGCATGCGGCGGGGAAGGCAGAGGCGAGGCGGGGATTCCTCATCGCCCTCCCCTCGTTCATATATCTGGTCTTACTCTTTGTCATCCCCCTCGGTCTGGTGTTCGTCTATTCGTTCGCTACTCGTGATGCCACGGGGCAGACGGTGCTCGAAGACTGGAACCTGGAGTCCTACAAGCGGCTGTTCTCCACCGAGGTCCTGGAGATATTCCTCAGGTCGCTGGTCCTGGCCGCGCTCACCACGGGGATCTGCCTGATCGTCTGTTACCCGTTCGCGTTCTACATCGCCACCCGGACGCCGCGAGTTCGAAACATCCTCCTCATCCTTGTGATGATCCCGTTCTGGTCGAACTTCCTGGTCAGGACCTACGCCTGGCGGGTCCTTCTCGGCTCGGAGGGACCTCTCTCCCAGTTGAGCGTTTTGCTCGGCGGTGAGCCGTTCCGCCTCCTGTTCACCAACGTTGCGGTGTTGATCGGGCTCGTGTACGGCTTCATGCCGTTCATGGTCCTTCCCCTCTATGCCGCCCTGGAGCGGATGGACTGGCGGCTGGTCGAGGCAGCGCGAGACCTCTACGCCGATGGTTGGACCGCATTTCGCAAGGTCACTCTCCCTCTCTCGATGCCTGGCGTGGTGGCCGGGTCGATCCTCGTGTTCATCCCTTCGCTCGGGGCGTACGTCACGCCGGCGCTCCTCGGTGGGGCGAGGACGGTGCTGATGGGCGATTACATCGTCAGCCAGTTCCTTGCCGCTCGCAACTGGCCCTTTGGCTCGGCTCTCTCGTTCGCGGTGATGTTCGTGATGCTTCTGGCAACGATCTTCTATTTCCGGGCCGGGGCGAAGACGCTGTGAACGAAGGAACGCGCCCCAGGGGTTGGGTCGATCGGCTCCTCGCTCTAAACGCCTGGGTGGTCTATCTCTTCTTCTATGCCCCGATCGTCCTCCTCATCGTCTTCTCCTTCAACGACAACGAAAATGTCGGGATCTGGACCCAGCCGTCGCTGCGCTGGTACGGGGAGATGTTCCAAGACGAGCGGGTGATGGGCGCTCTGCGCAACTCCCTCATCGTGGCCTTCTTCGCCACCATCGTCTCGACGGTGTTGGGCACGATGCTGGCCATCGCCCTGGAGCGATACCGGTTCCGGGGCAGGGGGACGCTGGACGGCATCGCCTATCTGCCGATCATCATCCCCGACGTGACCATGGCGGTGATGCTGCTCATCTTCTTCTTCCAAGCCTTTGGAATGCTGGACGAAGCGCTGGGAATCAATCTGTCTGCCGGACTTCTCACCATCACCCTCGCCCACATCGCCTTCTGCATCTCATTCGTCGCGATCGTGGTCCGCGCCCGTCTCTCCCAGTTGGACAGCTCGCTCGAGGAGGCCGCGGCCGACCTCTACGCCAACCGCTGGCAGGCGTTTCGTAAGGTGACCCTCCCCTTGATCGCCCCCGGAGTGGCGGGCGGCGCTCTCCTGGCACTGACCCTTTCCCTCGATGATGTGGTGGTCACCCAGTTCGTCTCCGGAGCTGGGTCGACGACTCTTCCCGTCTACGTCTTCGGTCTGGTGCGCAGAGGCGTCACCCCACTGATCAACGCGGTCAGCACGGTCATGCTGGTGGCCTCGATGGTGTTGGTCGGGATCTCCCTCGGGTTCCAGCGCGGCGCCGAGGCGAGAGGCCAGAGGCTGGCCGACCCCGAAGCTCTCCTCGAGGAGATCAGCGCCGATTGATCCGATCCCCGACTGCCTCGCCAAGCACTGCAGCGTGGATAAGGTGTCGACCACAAGGCGGAATCCCGGGAGGATCCATGCGACGGATGGCGAGGCTCTTCGCCTCAATCATGGTGCTTGCACTGCTGGTGGCGGCTTGCGGTGGTGACGAGGGCGGGGGGTCAGACGACACCACGGCCGAAACTGGCGAATCGCCTGAAGGGGCTACCGGTGCAGACTGTGCCCTCGACGAGGTGGACGGGGACCTCAACTTCTACAACTGGTCCGAGTACATGGACCCGGAGCTGGTCACCGCCTTCGAGGAGCAGTACGGCGTCGATGTGGTCGAGGACTTCTACGAGTCCAACGAGGCCCTGCTCGCCCAGATGCAGGCCGGCGCGGTATACGACCTTATCGTCCCTTC
>JARDZU010000109.1 GCA_029240695.1 Acidimicrobiia bacterium
GCCCCGGCATGATCAAGTTATATTCTATCGCTCTCGCCCTGGGTGTGATCGGTCTGGTCGTAGTGATTCTCGGGGGCGCGTTCGCCGAGAACGTGAACCGCGAGGAGCGTGACCCGGGTCGGCGGATCGGACGCGGGGGCAGGGCGGCAATCGGGGCCCTGGTCGGATTCGGCATGGCCGGTCTCTCGGCCGAGTTCTCCACATTGGATTTGACCTGGCAGGTCGCCCTGCTCATCGCCGTCGTCGGGGCGGCGGCCGGGGCTCTTTGGGCGTGGTACGCCTCACGCAACGACGCTGAGTCCGATGCTGGTCCTGTCTGATATCCATTTCGCAACGGAGCCACTGCGGCGTGTCGTGGCCACAGGGGAGACTTTGCTCATACTCGGCGACCTGGTGAATCTCACCGACTACCGGACCGGAGAGGGAGCAGTCGCGGACGTCCTTGGCATGGAGTTCGCACGGGCGTCGGCAACAGCACGTGGGGCAGGCGACTATCAGCAGATGCGAGGTCTCTGGCTGGACACCGTTGGCGACCGCATCGATGAGATCCGGGCCGCCATCGGTGAGGCGATCGACGCACAGTACGCCAGTGTGTCCAAGGCCCTCGAGGGTGGGCACGGATATGTGATCCATGGGAATGTCGATCGTCCCGGTTCGTTGGAGCGGGCACTTCCACCCGGCTACGAGTATGTGCACGGGCAGACCAGGGACATAGAGGGGCTCCGCTTTGGCTTCGTGGGGGGTGGGGCGGCCACTCCCCTTCAGGCCGAAGGGGAAGTCTCAGACGAGGAGATGAGTCGTCTTCTCGACATCCTCGGTGGGGTGGACGTCCTCTGTACTCATGTCGCACCGGCCCTCGATCCTTTGCAGACCGATGTCGTGACCGGAAGGGCCGAACGCGGCTCGGCGCCCCTCCTCGACTACATCCGTGCCACACCTCCCCGGCTTCACCTATTCGGCGATGTTCACCAACCTCAGGCCAGCAAGTGGCGGGTCGGGCCAACACGTTGTCGCAATGTGGGCTATTTCCGGGCCACCGAACGGGCCGTGACCCTCGATCCAGTCGAACTCGAATAGGCCGCGGGCTGGCTAACCTCGGATCTCCCACCCATGACCGAAGGAACTTTCCAGACTCTCGAAATCGACGCTCCGGCCGAAGCCTTATATGACGTGGCGGCGGACATCGCCTCGTATCCCGAATGGGCAACTGGTGTCAAAGAGGTCGAGGTCCTGGAGCGCACCGCCGACGGTCTCGTGGAAAGGGCGCGCTTCGTCGTCGCGGGCATGGTCAAGGAGATCGAATACGTCCTTCGATATACGCACGATCGACCCAATGTGCTGAGTTGGGTGGCGGAGGAGGATTCGAAGGACGTGCGGATGCTCGAGGGGTCGTACACCTTCACCGCTGTGGACGGGGCCACCGAAGTGGTCTATGCGCTCACTGTGGAGCCGAATTTCAAAATGCCCGGCTTTCTCCGCAGACAGGCGGAAAACCAGATCGTCACCACAGCACTCCGTGGGCTGCGCAAGAGGGTCACGGGCACGGTCTGAGGATGAGGATCGTCCTAGTCACGGGCAAGGGAGGGGTGGGCAAGACCACCGTCGCCGCCTGCACGGCGTTGAGAGCAGCCGACTCCGGTCATCGGACATTGATCACATCCACCGACCCGGCCCATTCGCTCGCCGATGCCCTTGCCGTGAGCTTGGGATCCGACCCGGGCGAGGTCGTGTCCAATCTCGACGGCCAACAGATCGACACACAACGCCAGCTCGACCGCTACTGGGGCTCGATCCGCCGTCAGTTGATGGATGTGCTCGATTGGGGCGGGGCCGGCGGCATCGAGGCCGAGGAGTTCCTCGTCTTCCCCGGCATGGACGAGCTCTTCGCCCTTCTCGAGGTGAACCGTCACGCCCGCTCCGGGCAATACGACGTGATCGTGGTCGACTGCGCCCCGACCGCCGAGACCCTCCGTCTGCTCTCTCTCCCCGAGGTCCTGAGCTGGTACTTCGAGAAGGTCCTTCCCACCGAGCGACGGTTGATGAAGGCGGCCAGACCGATCCTGAGTCGGCTCACCGACCTTCCGCTACCCCAAGACGAGGTGTTCACTACAGCCCAGACAGTCTTCGAGTCGATCGAGGGGGTCAAGGAATTGATGTCGGACCCGGCCGTCACATCGGCCCGGCTTGTGGTGAACCCGGAGAAGATGGTGATCGACGAAGCGCGGCGCACTTACAGCTATCTCGGATTGTTCGGATACGGCGTTGACGGTGTGATCGTCAACCGGGTCCTGCCCCAGGAGGTGGCCGATCCTTACTTCGAGCGCTGGCGGGCCATTCAGAAGGGTCATCTCGACACAGTGGAAGACGCCTTTGCCGAAGTGCCCCGCCTCCATCTCAGGTTGTTCGACGATGAGATGGTCGGAGTCGATCGATTGCGATTCATGGCCGGAGAGCTCTACGGGGAGCGCGACCCGATTGCCGATTTCACAGCCACCCACCCGTTCCGGATAATCGAGGCAGATGGCGGGCTGGCGATGGAGATGGACATACCATTCGTCGAGAAGACCGATCTCGACGTGTACCGCCACGGCCACGAGCTGTACATCCAGGTCGGCCCCTATCGGCGGTCGTTCATCTTGCCCGATGCCCTTCATCGAAGGGAAGTCACCCGGGCCCGTCTCGATGAGGGCACCCTCACCATTTCGTTCGCCGATCCGGACGCCAGATCATGAGAGAGCAATCGGACACCATGCAGGCCCTCGGCCGGGCCGGAAGACGAGCCGGGTACCACCTGATCCAGGCGGTGATCGAAGGGCTCAAGGCCGTCGAGGCAGTGTTCGAAGAAGTGAGCAAGATCGGCGACAAGCAGGACGCCACGACCGAGGAGCCTCCACGAACCAGGATCGATATCGAATGACCGAAGAACCGCATCGGTTCAGACCCGACGAAATGATCCCCCCAGCAGGGGGGGCTTCGATGCAGGCCAGGCTCCTGGCCAGGGACGCTGTGCTGATGCTGCCGAATCTGATCAAGTTGGTAGGCCGGCTTCTCAAGGACCCGCGGGTGCCCCGCCGCTCCAAGGTCGCCCTCGGGCTAGCTGCGGCCTACGTGGCCAGCCCGATAGATCTCGTTCCCGAGTTCATCCCCGTGGTCGGCTGGGCCGACGATGTGCTCGTCATATTGTTCGCCATCGACTCGCTGATCGAGCGCTCGGGACCCGATGTCGTGGCAGAACACTGGGACGGCCCAGGAGACCTGCTCGCAATGATCCGAGACGTGACCGGTGTGGCCCGGAGTATCGTCCCCAAGCGTCTGACCCAAACTCTGGATCGCATCTTCGGGTAAGCATCTATCGCTTACCCCGACCTCTGGTCAGCGGGCATTGAATCGGGGTTTTTCTCGTCCTGAGCTACTTTGACCTGTCTCATGTTCGACTTCAGACGGATCGGGTCACTGCCTCCCTATGCCTTTGCCGAGGTCAATCGACGGAAAGTCGCGGCCCGTCTCGCAGGGGTCGACGTCATCGATCTCGGATTCGGCAACCCCGATATCCCGTCTCCCGATATTGCGGTGGACGCTCTCATCGACGCGGCCAGACAGCCGGCCAATCATCGCTATTCCGCCTCTCGTGGCATCGATGACCTGAGAGAAGCCCTGGCCGGCCGCTATCGCCGCCGCTTCGGGGTGGAGCTCGACCCTGAAACCGAGGTGATTTCGACGATCGGCTCCAAGGAAGGTCTGTCCCACCTGATGTGGGCCCTCCTCCAACCCGGGGACGCAGCGATCGTTCCCGATCCCTCCTATCCAATCCACATCTACGCCCCGGTGATAGCCGGTGCGGAGGTGCGAACCGCCCCGATCGGCTCCGAGGCCGATTACTTCGATGTGGTGCATCGGATGTTCCACGACTCGTGGCCCCGGCCAAGGGTGATCATCGTCAGCTTCCCCCACAACCCCACCGCCGCCACTGTCGATCTCGGGTTCTTCGAGCGACTCGTCGATCTGGCCCGGGAGAACGAGGTGGTCCTGGTCCACGACTTCGCCTATGCCGACATCGGCTTCGACGGTTATCGACCCCCGTCCCTGCTCGAGGTTCCCGGGGCGAAGGAAGTCGCTGTCGAGATCTACTCGTTGACCAAGGGCCATTCGATGGCAGGCTGGCGGGTCGGATTCATGGCTGGGAACAGGGATGTGGTCGCGGCCCTGGCCAAGCTGAAGAGCTATCTCGACTACGGGACTTTCCAGCCGATCCAGATCGCCGCCGCCGCCGCCTTGAACGAGGGCGATGACTTCGTCGACAACGTGAACGTCGTGTACCAGGACCGCCGGGACATCCTGGTCGACGGTCTGGCCGACCTTGGTTGGAAGATGGATCGCCCGCGAGGGACCATGTTCGTCTGGGCTCCCATTCCGGGCCCCTACGAGGACCTCGACTCGGCCGAGTTCTCGATCCACCTCCTCGAGGCTGCAGGGGTTGCGATCAGCCCGGGGGTCGGCTTCGGCCCGAGCGGTGAGGGTTTCGTTCGGTTCGCTCTGGTCGAGGAGGGTCTCCGGATCGAAGAGGCCGTGGGCCGGATCGGGCACGCGCTCGACCGTCTGTAGCCTGGTCGTATGCCATTTCCGGACGGCACCGCCGACTTCCGCTCCGACACCGTGACCCGTCCCACGTCGGAGATGATCCAAGCCATGGCGTCGGCGCCGGTTGGTGACGACGTCTACTCGGACGATCCCACGGTCAATTTGCTCGAGGAGGAGTCGGCAGCGGTGACGGGCAAGGAGGCCGCCATCTACGTGCCGACCGGGACGATGGGGAACCAGCTTTCCATCATGGCGCAGACGCACCCGGGCGAGGAGGTACTCGCCCACGAGGGGAGTCACGTGCGGAGCATCGAAGCCGGTGCTCCCCAGGCTCTCTCTGGTGTCGGCTTTCGCACGGTGATCGGGGACGGCGGTCGGATCGAGCCCGAGGACGTGGAGCGGGCGATGTCCATGTCCGGTTTCTTCCCCAGAATCGGCCTGATGGTGTGGGAGAACACCCACAATCTCTCCGGAGGCCGGGTGATACCTCTCGATGTGATGGAGAAGACCTCCGGCGTGGCCAGGGCGCATGGGCTCAAGATCCACGTCGACGGCGCCAGGATCTTCAATGCCGTCGCCGCCAGCGGTGTGCCCGTCGATCGATATGCCGCTGTGTCGGACACCATCCAGTTCTGCTTCTCGAAGGGGCTCGGGGCGCCAGTCGGGTCCATCGTCTGTGGCCCGGCCGATCTGATCTCCGAAATCCGGTATCTCCGCAAGCGACTCGGCGGCGGGATGCGTCAGGCCGGGGTGATCGCCGCCGCGGCGCGGGTGGCCCTGGCCGGTCGTGATCGCCTCGTCGAGGACCACGCGCTGGCGCGTCAGCTGGGCGCCGCAATTGCCGAGCAGTTCCCCGATGCGATCGACCCCTCCCTGGTGGAGACCAACATGGTCAGGGTTCAGTTCGCCGCCCTCGGCATGGAATGGCCGGAGATGAAGGCGCGTCTCGACGGCGCCGGGATCAAGGTCAACCCCCCACTTGGTGGCGGCTGGCGGATCGTCACCCATCGCGATGTCGATGCATCGGATGCGGACCGTCTGCTCTCGATCCTGCCGTAACGAGGGAGGGCCGACCCGAGTCGGATACGGGTGAGTGTCGGAATCCTGTTCCCGGGTCAGGGAAGTCAGACCGTGGGAATGGGGGCGGACCTCTTCGATGCGAGGGAGGACCTGCTCGGTGACCGCGCCGACGAGATTCTCGGTTTCTCCCTGCGAACCCTGTGCCTGGAGGGACCCGAGGACGAGCTGACCCGCACCCAACACGCCCAGCCGGCTCTCTTCGCCTTGTCGTATGCCTTGTGGGAGTTGGTCGTCGCAGAGAACAATCTGACCCCTGGGGGGGCGGCGGGGCATTCTTTGGGGGAGTACACCGCTCTTGCCGCAGCCAGGGTCTTCGACTTCGACACCGCCCTCGGTCTCGTGGCGCTGAGGGGCCGGGCTATGGCCAGCGCCGCCAATCGGGAGAGCTCCGGCATGGCGGCGTTGATCGGCGCCGACCGGGAGCAAGCATCGGAAGTGGCGCAGGCCCGCCGTGACTTGGGCGGTCGGCTCGAAGTGGCCAATGTGAATGCCCCGGGTCAGGTCGTCGTGGCAGGGGGAAAGGACGACCTCGAGTGGCTGAGCGAGAACGGAGCCCGGCTCGGGATCCGGAGAGTGGTGCCGCTCAATGTGGCTGGGGCGTTTCACAGCCAGTTCATGGCCCCGGCGCAGGAAGAGCTGATGACCGCTCTGGGGGCGGTCGAGATGTCCGATCCGTGGTTTCCGGTCTGGTCCAACACGACTGCCAGACCACATCAGACTGGCGAGATCGGCGATCTTCTTGCCCGTCAGATGGTCGAGCCCGTCCTCTTCTCCGATTCTCTTCTGGACATGTCGGCCGCCGGCATCCACACGTTCATCCATGTCGGCCCCGGGGATGTGACTGCAGGTCTGGCACGCAGGACCATCGAGGGCGCCCCAGTCCACACGATCTCCCGAATCGACGACGTCCGGACCGCGTTGGATGCCGTCGTTACGATGGGCGAACACTGAGGAGACTGGTATGAGAAACGCCGAGATAACAGGCTGGGGCATGTGCATGCCTCCCAACGTGCTCAGCAATCACGATCTCGAGCAGCTCGTCGACACCTCGGACGAATGGATCACCACGAGGACCGGTATCAAGGAACGGCGGATCAGCCACGTCGAGGCGTCGGAGCTCGCTGCCGTGGCGGGTCTGCGTGCGCTGGCCGCAGCCGGCAAGACCGTGAACGATCTCGACCTGCTTCTCGTGGCAACCTGCTCGGGCGACTCGATCATCCCCTCCACGGCGTCGGTCGTGCAGAAGCACATGGGAGCCTGGAACGCCGCGGCCCTCGACCTCAACGCCGCTTGCTCCGGGTTTGTCTACGGACTTGTGGTCGGCACCAACATGATCCGTGGCGGGACCAACAACACGGTCCTGCTCGTCGGAACAGAGAAGCTCCACTTCGTCACCGACTTCACCGACCGGACCACCTGTGTGTTGTTCGGCGACGGTGCCGGAGCGGTCGTGCTCGAGCCGACCGATGAGCCGGTCGGGCTTCTCTCTTCGGAACTGGGCATGGACGGATCCGTTGGCCACATCCTCGCCGTGCCCAGAGACGGCAGCTCGGGTGACCCGGGGCCGATCGATCCCCGCGAGTCGGCGATCGGCATGGAAGGGCCTGAAGTCTTTCGGCGTGCGGTCACCACCATGGGGGACTCGGCTGCCCGTGCCATCAAGGATGCCGGTCTCTCACTTGAGGATGTCGACCTGGTCATCCCGCATCAGGCCAACACCAGGATCATCGACGCCACCGCCCGCCGTCTCGGCATCGACGAGAGCAAGGTGTTCGTCAATATCGAGTCGTATGGCAACACGTCAGCCGCCACGATCCCTGTTGCTCTCACCGAGGCCCTGGAACAGGGACGGGTCAAGCCCGGAGACAACATCGTGTTCACCGCATTCGGGGGCGGGCTCAGTTGGGGATCGGCCGTGTACCGGTGGGGGGAGCGCGTCGAGCCGCTCGGCGAGAGCGATGCCGAGCTTCCACCGCCTGATCGCACCGCGATGGAGTTGCTCCAGGCCAATTTCGATTTCTTCGGTCTTCCCGAAAAGCTCACGTGAGTGATGGCGCCGAGGGGAGGGTCGCCCTGGTCACCGGTGGTTCGAGGGGGATCGGCCGGGCCATCGCCCTTCGTCTTGCTTCATCCGGTCACCCGGTCGCGGTGAACTACGCCAGGCAGCCCGAGGCTGCGGCAGCGGTGGTGGAGGAGATCGGCCGGAGCGGGGGTAGGGCGGTCGCCTACAAGGCAGATGTCTCCGATGGCGACCAAGTCTCTGCGATGTTTGCCTCGGTCGAGGCCGATCTTGGCCCGGTCACCGTGCTGGTGAACAATGCCGGCATTACCGCTGACAACCTCCTGCTGCGCATGAGCGCGGACGACTTCGACAGGGTGATAGCGACCAATTTGAAATCGGTGTACGTCTGCACGCGTCTGGCTCTGCGCCCGATGCTCAGGGCGCACTGGGGAAGAGTGGTTTCCATCGCCTCGGTGGCCGGCATCACCGGCAACGCCGGGCAATCGAATTACGCCGCCTCGAAGGCCGGGATGATCGGCTTCTCCAAGGCGGTGTCGAAAGAGGTGGGGTCTCGGGGGATCACGGTCAATGTCGTAGCACCGGGCTTCATCGCAACCGACCTCACCGAAGATCTGAGTCAGGGGGTGAAAGACGAGGCCGTGAGGCGCACTGCCTTGCGCAGGTTCGGCGAGGCCGACGAGGTGGCTGGCGCGGTCGAGTTCCTCGTTTCCGACGCCGCTTCGTACATATCTGGTCAGGTGCTGGCCGTCGACGGCGGCCTTGCCTTGTAGTTTTCCGCCAACCAACAACAAGAAGGAGGAACAGTGGAAAGAAATGAAGTAGCCGACCGGCTGAGTGAGGTGCTCGTTTCGGAGCTCGGGCTGGAACAGTCCAAGATCGCCGAGGAGGCCCATTTCGAGGAGGACCTCGATGTGGACAGCCTGGGCGTCGTGGAGCTCCTCATGGCCCTCGAAGACGAGTTCGGGGTGAAGATCCCGGATGAGGAGGCCGAGTCGATCATGACTGTTGGCCAGGCGATCGACGTGGTGTACGGAAAGCTGGGTGGCTGACCTGATGCCACCGGAGCGACGGCGCGTCGCCGTCACCGGGCTCGGCGCGGTGACACCGCTGGGAGAAGATGTCGGTTCGACGTGGGACGGCATGACGTCGGGTCAGTCCGGGATCGGCTCGATCAGCCTCTTCGATACCGACGGATACCGCACCAAGATCGCGGGCGAGGTCAGGGGCTGGGAGCCGGAGAAGCATTTCGAGCGGCGCGAGGTCCGCAGGCTCGACCGGTTTGCCCAGTTCTTCCTCGTCGCGGTCCGTCAGGCGCTGGCACAGGCGGGCCTGTCGTTCGAGGAGGATGACCCTGCCGCGGCCAGGGCCGGAGTCGTGGTCGGCGCCGGATTTGGTGGCATGGGGTCATTCATCGACGAGATCGTCACCCTCACCGAAAGGGGCCCGGACCGGGTGAGCCCAACCGGGGTGCCCCGGGTGATCCCCAACATGGCAGCCGGGCTCGCCTCGATCGAGCACAACCTGCTGGGTCCGGTCTCATGCGTCGTGACGGCTTGCTCCGCATCCGCCAACGCAATCGGCGACGGAGCCGAATTGATCCGCCGCGGCGCAGCTGACGTAGTGGTCGCAGGCGGGTCCGAGGCGGCCATCACCACATTCGGCATCGCCACTTTCGCCCAAGCCAGAGCGCTCTCGAACCGAAACGACGAGCCACAACGGGCATCGAGGCCCTTCGACGCCGACCGTGACGGTTTCGTCATGGGTGAGGGAGGAGCCGCGCTCGTCCTGGAAGACATGGAAAAGGCCATCGATCGGGGGGCGCCGGTGCTGGCCGAGCTGACCGGATACGGCATGTCGGCCGATGCGTATCACATCACGCTGCCCCGGCCGGGAGGGAGTGGTGCGGCACGGGCCATGGTCAATGCCGTCGAAGATGCGGGTCTCGCTCCGGAGGACATCGGATATATCAATGCCCACGGCACATCCACCGAGGCCAACGACTCAACCGAGACTGCGGCGATACGGATCGCAATGGGTGCGGCAGCCGACACCGTCCCGGTCTCCTCGACAAAGTCGATGACCGGTCACATCTTGGGCGGCGCCGGGGCTGTCGAAGCTGTCGCCTGCATCTTGGCCCTCCGTGACCAGGTACTGCCCCCGACCATCAATTACGAGGTGCCAGACCCGGAATGTGATCTCGACTACGTCCCGAATGTCAAG
>JARDZU010000267.1 GCA_029240695.1 Acidimicrobiia bacterium
AGTAGTTGCGGTCGAGCGGGAGATGGTCCTCGTCCAGATCGTGTTGGCCGTCGGTGAACCAGAAGAGGATCTGACAGGTGGCGTTCGACTCGGCGAATGCAGCCGCGGCTCCTTGCAGGGCATAGACGTAGTCGGTGTGTAACTGGTCCTCTTCGGATCCCACAGCGTCGACCGTCTCCAAGACGGCACCCAGACTGTCCTGATTGAGAACCTGCCACTCCCCGGGCCGGTAGTTCTCGCCGAAGCCGGCCACCTGAATCTCGACCTGTTGGACTCGCTCTGCCAGCGAGGCGTAGGAGCGGACCACGGCCCGCGCCCCGGTGATTCGCTGGTCGTCGGGGTCAGACCCCGCCAGCGAGCCGGACTGGTCGATGAGCAGGAGCACCCGAACCGTTGCGCCCTCGTCGGGGGCGCATCCACCGGGCAGGGCGGACGTCTGGGCACCGGCGACACCGGGAAGGAGCGAAAACCCGATCACCATGGCGAGGAACACCGACAGAAGACGGCGCATCACAGCTGACCGGTCCAGACACGGGCGATGTAGAAGGCGAGACGGAGACCGTGCCAGCCGATGGCGAGTCCCAGCGACACCAGGAGGCCCACCCAACCGATCAGACTCGGCCGCCAAGCCGGCTCGTGCCAGCGCCCACCAACGCTCTGCCGCTCGTAGCGGAAGACAGCAAAGGCTGGCAATACCAGTAGGAAGGTGATCACCAGGGCCGTCACCGACTTCCTGAACGACGCGGTCATCCCCGGCGCCAGGTTCCATGGCTCGCCAACGGCCAGCAGCGCGATGACCAGGGCAGAAACGGCGAGCACCGCCACCGAGACGTAAAACCAGCGACGTGAAGCGGTGACCCTGGCGCGGGCCCTGGGGTAACCGGGGCGGGCACCGTCGTTACCGCCGCCGGGAATGGGGACGTTGGAGCTCACGAACCACCAGCCAGGGTGTCCAGAGTCTCGAGGAATTCATCGCCATGTCCCTCGACCTCTGGCGAGTCGGTCACGACGACGATGTGGTGAGCCAGCTCATGGATCAATGACCAGGCAATAAGGGGTTCGTCGAGCGTGATCGAACCGGTGCTTGGGTCGTAGAGCCCGCCGAGGTCGCCTTCCAGCACAGTCGAAGAAACCGAGACCGAGGGGACATCCCAATCCGCCACGACCTCGTCGGCGATTGCCTGGGCCTCCGCCGGCGAGATCTCGTATAGGAAGTTCTCGATCCGCTCCGTGCCGATGTGGTCGTGCACGATGCAGTAATCCCACTGACAAACCTCGAGGTCCTCGCCCGAGGGATCGATCTCCGCATATGCGGCGGTATCGGGCGGGATCGCTGTCTCCTCGGCGGCCGGGAGGGGCGAGACCGATCCGGCGGCGACATCAGCGGTTCTGGGGGCATCGCCACGGATGGCGGCCACGGTCACCAGGGCAACGATGACGGCCCCCAATACCCACAGCCAGATCATCGGCCGGCGTTCCCTCGGGGCAGGCGCGGGCACCGGCACGGGAGTCGACATGTCGAGAATTGGCAGTGGTCCCCCGAGACGTTCGGGCTCGGTGTCTCTCACAACTGCCGAAGATGGTACGAGCCTGGCGAAACAACGCTTTTGGCGCGGAGATGTCGGTCTATACGTCGAGATCTCCGCGCCAAAACGGGAACGCCAGCAGGCTGAGCCCGACCCCGGCCAGACCGGCGAAGAAAATTAGGCCCGTCCACACCGACACCGGCCAGTTGATCTCGGCGGACACCGAGAAGATGGCGAAATGGACGATCCACATCACGACAGGGACTGCAAACGCCAGGATCCGCAGCGAGGCGGGACGATCGGCGCCCGGTCGGAGCGCCCGGACCAGCAAGTCGACGGCGAGACCCGCCGCCAGGGGGGCGACCAACTCCTGTCGGTACTCGAAGCCCTCGAGCAACTCCATCAGCAGCCCGAAGCCGCCGAACAGGACCAGCCCGGCGCCGAGGGGCAACGTCCATCGACGCATCAGCAGGAGCAGGACGCCCATCAGGATCATCGTGGTGATGAGGACCGATCCAACCCCGGCCACCACGGCGAAGTAGCCGGTTTCCACGCCCGGGATGTAGGGCGTCTCCATGAGCCGAACGCTTGTCCCGTCCATGTACTGGAAGAAGAACCCGAGCTGCGCCGCTGCCATCGTCGCCGCCAACACCGCCGGCAGCAGGGCCCGGAGACCCGGCGGTGGACCATCGTCGAACCATGCGGCCCGGAGAGGCCCGGAGAGGATCAGCAGCGCTCCGATCAACAACAACAAGTGCGTCGGCGAGAGCAGGGCATCGATCGACACCTCGATCCCGAAGATGATGTGCCAGAACATGTCCCCGATCGCGCCGGCCATGAATACGACGACACCGGCGACAGAGCTCCCGTAACCGATAGGGATCGCCCCGGTCAGCGACGGTGCCTGGCGCCTACCCCTGATCACCAGCCAGGTCAGCCAGAAGGCCACGGCCAGGAACCCCGAATACAGGACCGCGTGCCACGGTGTGAAGAACGTCTCCGGGGTATCGAGGTTGCGGTGGGCATACCCATCCACGAATCCGCCAAGGGTGAGCCAGGAGCCGAGGACCACTGTGACAAGGTCTTCACCCCAGGTGGTGCGATGCGCTCTCGTCTCCGGTCGGAAGGTCGTCGTCATTCCACCCCCATTCTCGCGCGCCCATGTTGTCTAGGAGCCGACATCGGCGCGCGAAAACGGTATCTGAGGCGTCAGACCTCGACCAACGCCCGGACAAACCGGACCCCGGCACGGGTGGCCCAACACCTGGACAGGATCAGGGCGGAGCCGATCACGTAACGACCCCCTACCCGATGAGGGAGATCGGCCACCAGCCATCCATAGCCGGATGCCATGGACCGCAACCACACCGGGCATGAGCTGCCACGATCGCGAGCAGCTCAGGCATCGGAGAATCTCCGAACCGGATGGGCCCGGTCAGACGCCCCCAGCCTTTGTCAGATCCGCTACATTTAGACAGGGATGTTTCGCGAGGGGCTAGGAGGCGATATGCCTGAATGGATTG
>JARDZU010000110.1 GCA_029240695.1 Acidimicrobiia bacterium
CTGCGTGAGCAAAGGCCGACGATCGATCGGGCTGCGACTTCGATGACCCGGACCAGGGCGCCATCGATCTTCATCTCGACGTGGACCGGGCCATGGCTGATGCCGATGGCGGCCAATGCCGCAGCAGATACCCGGCGGCATTCGGCCTGGATCTTCTCGTCGAGGCGACTTGGCGTCACGAGGATCGTCTCCGGGAAGAACGGGCCCTCCACCGCGTCGGGCTTGTCGAAAATGGCGAGGGTGGTCAGTTCTCCATCGCGCACCAGACCTTCGAGCGCTACTTCGTCCCCTGGCATGAACTCCTCGACGAGAAGGTGCGCTCTGTCGCCGGCGATAGAGCGCGCTCGCGATATTGCCGTCGACAGATCAGAGGCTTGGTCGACCCGCATCACCCCCTGGCCGGCAGCCCGGTCCACTGGCTTCATCACGAGGGGGTATCCAACGCTTGCTGCGGCGTGCACTCCGTCGTCGCCGGGTGAAATCGTCGCGAACCTCGGCTGGGGCACCTCGGCCGCCCGAAGCAGGGCGCGTTGCCGGCCTTTGTCCCGCGTGGCGGCGGCAGCCTCGGGCTCGTTGGCACGGACGCCCAGCTTTCTGCCCGCAATCGCGGCGGCCACCACTCCGGCATCGTCGGCAGCCACGACTCCGTCGATCGGCACGTCATCACCGATGCGGACGATCGCCTCGGCTGCGAGGTCCGGATCCGAGCAATCGACCTGTAGGTAGCGATCGCCCATGTCGAACGGCGGCGGGTTCTCCGAGGCGACAATCAGGTCGACGCCGAGCCCTTCGGCGGCGCGCACGAAGTCGGCAGCGCGATAGGTGGTGCTGGGGAGGAGGACGATCACAGTGGGCATGGGGCGCTGGGCGCTGGATTGAATCGAGCGACCAGTTACCATCTTGACAGATGTCAGACGACACCGTTCTCAGCGTCGCTCCCGATGCCCTGGACATGATCCTTCAATTGAGGGATCAGGAGCCTGGGGACGGAGAGTTCGCCCTCTCTATCGAGGTGACCGGGTTCCGTGGCCCTCAGTTCACCTATGAGCTCGCCTTCGTCGCCCTCGACGACAAGAAGGAGGGCTGGATCACGGAGAGACATGACGGGCTGGCCCTGATCTTCCCAGAGGACGACACGGAGAAGCTGGACGGCGCAGCACTCGAGCTGACCGATCAGGGTCTGTCGATGAACAACCCGAACAGCCCGGCGCCCCCTCCGATGTCGGCCCCGGGAGGAGACCTTTCAGGTCCACTCGTCGATCAGGTGCAGCAGGTCATCAAAGAGCAGGTGAACCCGGCGATCGCAGCCCACGGGGGTGGCGCCGAGTTGGTCTCTGTCGACGGCACCATTGCCTATCTGCGTCTCTTCGGGGGTTGCCAGGGTTGTGGTCTCGCCCAGGTCACCCTGAAGCAGGGAATCGAGCGGATTCTTCTCGAGTCCATACCCGCATTGACCCAGGTCGTGGATGTCACCGATCATGCGTCCGGTGAAGACCCCTACTACCAGAGCCAAAAGAAGTAGATCGACTCCGCGACTCGGGGAGCGCAGTTGAGCGGACCCGTCCAACCCGTCGACGCCTCGGTGCAACAGGGACCCCTCGCACGCATCGAGGTCCGTGAGGGCCGGTCGACCACGGTCGGCGGTGTGCCGATCAGCAGGGTCCTGCCTACCAAAGGGCGGAGGACCGTAGGCCCGTGGTGCTTCGTAGACCTGATCCTCCCCGCCGACTTCGACGATCCTCATCCTCTGGAGGTCGGCCCACATCCCCACACCGGTCTGTCGACCGTTACCTGGTTGCTCGAGGGCGAAGCGTTGCACACCGATTCACTGGGCAGTGAGCAGGCGATCAGACCCGGGCAGCTGAACTTGATGTCGGCAGGAAACGGCATCGCACACGCCGAATTGGGGACCACGGAAGGGATCCACGGGGTGCAGATGTGGCTGGCGCAGCCCGAGGAGACACGACATGGCAGCTCCAGATTCGAGCACATCCCGGATCTGCCGGTGGCGGACCTCCCTGCCGCGGAGGTGAAGGTGATGATCGGCGAGCTCGACGGAAATCGGTCGCCCGCCGAGGTCGACTGGGGAACGGTCGGCCTCGATGTCACCCTCCATGGGCAGCAGACCGAGATCCCTGCCGATGCCGGTTTCGAGTACGCCGTGATCCCGATCAACCACAAATTGAAGGTGAAGGACGCAATCGTCGAGCCGGGTTGGCTCGCCCTGGTGCCTCCCGGCGCCGAGACCCTCCCGATCGAGGGGGCCGGAGACGAGACCCGCTTCCTGGTTCTCGGAGGTGAGCCCCTGGGCGAGCCGATCGAGATGTGGTGGAACTTCGTTGCGCGGAGCAAGGAGGAAATCACCCGTGCCTGGCAGGCGTGGCAGGACCACGACCTCGACCGCTTCGGCCCGGTTACCTCCAAGCTGTCTCGGATCGACGCGCCCCCACCTCCCTGGCTCCCGGTGGACTGACAGGTCGATCCGATCGATGGGTTTCACCAGGGAGGAACTGGAGGCTTTCCAGGGCAAGACGGTTGACGATCTTCTCGGCCCACATGTCCGGCTGCTCTTCGTCGGGATCAACCCAGGGTTGTGGACCGCGGCGACGAACACACATTTCTGCCATCCCTCCAACCGCTTCTATCCGGCACTGCGCGAGGCTGGTCTCATCGACTGGTCGATCGACACATCTGCGGGGATGAGCCCGGAAGAGAAGGAGCGTTTGGAGAGGAGGGGGATCGGGATCACAAACCTCGTCCGCAGGGCGACGGTTCGGGCGTCCGAGTTGGGGCGAAGCGAGCTGCGAGAGGGGGCGGGACGTTTGGCGACTGTCGTGGCCGAGGTGAAGCCGGTGCTGGCCGCCGTCGCGGGGCTCACCGCGTACCGCACCGCATTTGACCGACCCCGGGCGATCCTCGGAGAGCAACCAGAGGCGATCGGTGATGCTCGACTGTGGGTGGTGCCCAACCCGAGCGGTCTGAACGCTCACGAGACGATCGAGTCTCTGGGCCAGTGGTATCGCCGGGTTGGGGAAGCGGCCGGACTGTTGTGAGTGAGCCCAGCCCGCGACAGGTCCTCTACGCCCTGGTGGCCGCCGGATGCCTGGCGCTAGTGGCGGTTCTGGTAGTCGGCGGGGCCGTCGCCGGCCTGGTACCGCCGTGGTGGAGCGTCGTGATGGCGGTAGGTTTGCTGCTCATCGCGATCTGGTCTGGCTTCAATTGGCGAAGGACCGCGCCGGTCCTCCTCATCTCGATCGGATTGCTGGTGATCTGGATGATCGGAACTCTCATCGTCGCCATTTAGAACCGTCGATTACCTGCCGATCACCTATCTGATCGTGCACATGACCCTCATTTAGGATGACCGATTGTGACTGCTGAAGTAACCGTCTCGGGGCCTCTGACAACCGAGACAATCAAGAGAATCGGTCCTTCCCTCGTTGTGGCATCGGCCCTGGGGTCGACCCTGGGGATCGTCGTCGCGCAGTTCGTCGATGATCTCGGTGACGGCATCCTGGCGCTGATCCTGGGTGGCAACGCTGTCGTCTACAACAACCGGGTTGAGATCACCGGCGTCTCCTCAGACCTCGTTTGGGCCGGCGGTTTCCTCCTCTGCCTGATTGTCGGTTTCTTTGCACTCTTTTCCTATCCAACTGCGCGCGGCCATGGAGTGGCGCGCCTGACCCTCCTGTGGATGGTCCTCCATCTGCTCAGGCAGGCCTTCGTGCAGGCGGTCATGGTCCCGTTCGATGCCGATAGCCCTCTGGCCCTGGCGTATCAGACTCTCGAAGCGCCGGCCGGGCTCGAGTACGTGTTGTCCGCCGCGGGTGCGGTCGGCCTCCTTCTGGTGGCACTTTCAGCGGCAGCTGCCTTCCTGGCATTCACGCCACACGACAAGATGATCTCCACGGGGAGAAAGCGCATCACCTTCGCCTTCTGGATTGCTCTCGTACCAGCTATTGCCGCGGTTTTCCTGTCCATCCCGTTTTTCGTGCCCGACGCCGGGAGTGGCGTGGTGCCAGCCCTTCCCCTGACAGCAGTGATCTTCCTGGTGACACTCGCTGCCGCACACGGGACCACGACCGTCCACGGGCCTGAAGAGCTACGGGAGACGCCCTGGCCCTGGGGACTTGGCGCAACGCTGGTCGTGATCCTGCTCTTCGAGCAACTCGTGCTCCGTGGCGGAGTGTCGGTCAACCCCGTCCTGTGGGGTTGACGGCCACCACCGCCTACGTGATCACGGTGAGCGACGGTGTCGCCGCCGGAGTCCGTGACGACCTGTCCGGTGAGGCCCTGACCCGGATCCTGTCCGATGCCGGCTACACCGTCGGGCGCACAGTCGTACCCGACGAGGAGAAAGCGATCGTCTCGGCCATACACGACGCTGCGTCGGTTGCGAGATTGGTTCTCACCACAGGCGGCACAGGCTTCGGCCCGCGGGACGTGACTCCCGAGGCCACCGCCCTGGTGTTGGAGCGGGAGGCGCCCGGACTGACGCATGTGATGATGTCGAAGGGTCTCGAATCGACCCCGATGGCAGCGCTCTCCAGGGCCAAGGCCGGGACGATCGGATCGACGCTCGTCGTCAACCTGCCCGGGTCCACCAAGGGGTCGGTGGAGGGATTGCGGGCCATCCTTGACCTCGTGCCGCATGCCCTCGATCTTCTCGCCGGCGATACCGAGCACCGTTAGGGATACGGCCCCGCCGATCACTACCGTTCGTCCCCGCTTCAGGCTGCAGGAGGACGATGAAGATCGAGCACGAGTTCACGGTGGGCCGCGCTCCCGACCGGGTCTGGGAGTTCTTCCAGGACATCCCCTCGGTGGCACAGTGCCTGCCCGGGGCGGAGCTGCAGGGCCAGGCCGACGATGGCTCCTACGACGGGAAGCTCTCGGTGAAGCTGGGGCCGATGGCCGCATCTTTCGAGGGGAAGGCGACGGTCACCCCCGATCCCGGGTCCAAGAGCGCCGTGATCGAGGGAAAGGGCGTCGACCGCAGCGGCGGCTCCCGGGGCCAGGTCAAGGTGTCGTACCAGATTGCACCCGAAGGCACCGGGTCGAAGGTCGGGATCGATGCCGACGTGACGCTTTCCGGGCCTGTTGCCCAGTTCGGCCGCACCGGGCTCATCAACGAGATGTCGAAGCGCCTGATCGGTGAGTTCGTCCAGTGTCTCGAGGGCAAACTCGGCGCTGAGACAGTGGCAGAGGCGTCGTCCATAGAAGCGGGCGAAGTGCGGGGGGTCTCCCTGTTTTTCGCCTCATTTTGGAGCTGGTTCACCGGTTTGTTCGGACGACGGGAGAAATAAGATGCGCCGCTCTTTGATCGGGCTCCTCGGGCTGCTCGCCATCTTCGCCTGTGGCGGCGGGGAAGATGGAGGCGAGTCCACTTCCGGGGACGCCGTCGTGGTGGACATGTTCGACAACAGATATGAGTTCACAGAGGTCAATGTCACCGTCGGCGGGACAGTCACCTTCGTCGGGGCGGGCCGCAACCCTCACAACGCTGTCGCTGCCGACGGCTCCTGGTCCACCGAAGACGTGTTCGGCAGTCTCGAGCAACTCGAGGGCGATGAGGCAGTTCTCACCTTCGACGAGCCAGGCGAGTACCCCTTCTTCTGCACCTTCCACGGCAATGCCGATGGAGACGGGATGGCTGGCACGCTCGTGGTGGGGCCAGCCGCGGAGTGAGGAAGGGCCGGCTCCTGCTCATTGCGGGAACCGCCCTGACACTGGCAGCCTGCGCCGGGCCACCCGAAGGCGAGCCATCGCCCGCCGCCGTGGGTGACCCCGAGACCGACTCACCTTCCGAGTGGTCGGGGGAGACGAGGCTCGTTCCCCAGGACTATCCGACGATCCAGGCGGCGGTCGACGCCGCCGCCCCCGGCGACCTGATCTTGATCGACCGCGGCACATATCGCGAGCAGGTCGAGGTGACGACACCCGGGCTGACGCTGCGTGGGATCGATCGGAACGACGTCGTGATCGATGGCGAGTTCCAGCGGCCCAATGGCGTGAGTGTCCTCTATGCCGACGGGGTAGCGGTGGAGAACATGACCGCCATCAACCACACCTCCAATGGCTTCTACTGGGGCGGCGTCCGCGGCTACCGGGGGTCGTATCTGACCGCGGTCAACAATGGCGTCTACGGGATCTACGCGTTCGACTCCGGCGACGGGCTGTTCGATCATTCCTACGCATCGGGGTCACCCGACGCGGGCTTCTACATCGGGCAATGCGACCCCTGCCAGGCAACCATCACCGACTCGATCTCAGAGTGGAACGGGCTGGGGTACTCGGGCACCAACGCCTCATCAGAGCTCTACATCGTCGATTCGATCTTCCGACACAACGTAGCCGGGGTCGCCCCAAACACGCTCGACGGGGAGTTGCTGCCGCCGTTCCACAACGTGACAGTGGTGGGCAATCTGGTGCACGACAATGGGAATGTCGATGCCCCCGCTCTTGCTTTCGAGTGGGCGGCGCAGAGCAACGGCATCATCCTCGCCGGCGGCGGAGACTCGTATGTGGCGAGGAACCGTGTGTTCAACCACCCATTGAGCGGCATTGCCATATTCCCCATGCTCGACGCCAACTTCTACATGTCCTACGACCACCAGATCGTGGAGAACGTCGTCGAGGGGTCGGGTCTCGCCGACCTGACCTTGGGTGGGCCGGCGACATCGGGCAACTGCTTCGAGGACAACGAGTTCTCGACGTCACTCCCTGCAGCCATAGAGATGAAACAACCCTGTGAGGGTCTTCGCCTCCCGGCCTTGTTCGAGATCGGATCGACCACCGCCCAATTGGGTCGTCTCTTCGAGAGCGGGCTCGGCCTCCAGCCCCAGGTCGACATCGCCTCGCTGCCCCATCCGGGGCCACAGGAGAACATGCCGGAGGGCGCCGAGGCGCCGGTCAGGCCGGCGGTCGATGTGTTCGCCGGGTCTGAGCCCGACATCGACAGCATCGGCGTCCCGGAGATGCCGTCGGATTTGGAAGTCACCCAGCAGAAAGGAATCAACGTCATGGGTGTGAGTTTCGGCTCGGCCGCTGGGGTGTTCTTCGGGCTCTATGCCTATGTCCTGCCCCTGGTCCTCTACACCTCCTGGGTGGTCCTTGCCCTGTTGGACCTCTCCCGTCGGGAAGACCTCAGCCGGGCAAAGACGATCGCATGGATGGCCGGGATCCTGGTCATCCCCTTCCTGGGCGTGGTGGCCTATTTCATACTTGGCAAGAGCACGATCCCCGCCTGGCAGCGATGGGTCTTCATGGCCGGTGGCCTGGCCGTGTACCTGCTGTTCCTCGGTCTCGGGATGATCATCGGTGGCATCGTCTGAATCGACGGATGGGCTGCCCAGACGTGACCCTTAGCGTCGTTTCATCTCCACGCGAGACCGGCGCCATGGGCTGGTTCGTCGCCGTCTGAGGAAGATGGGCCGATCGACCCGTTGATCCCACCCGTTCTCCATGCCGATTCTTAGAGTGAACTGAACCAGCAGGGCCGGGACAAAGCCCCGGACCGGAAGGTCGGCAGGGTGCGATATGAACTATCCACTGCTCTATCTGGAGCATCTCAGCCAACAGGACTTCGAGCTGCTGGCAATGACGGCTGGAACCGGTGGGGAGGCCTTGAAGCAGCGCATGCTGGAGCGCCCAGAAGTGATCGACGAGCTTCTGGCGTCTCGCCGGCTCTTCGACACGATCTTCGAACATTCCAGCGAACTGGCCGATCCTGGGGCGTCTTCGTTCCTCGCCTTTGCCGCTCTGGTGAACCGATCGGCGAGCGACCTGCACGACGCCAGTTATGTCCCGGAGTGGGCAGCTCCCGGAAAGCGCCTTCCCGTCTTCGACGTCGAGCCTCTGCGCCATTTCCTCGATGACGGTGCTCGTCGGTACTTCCTCATCGAGTTCCTCAACTCATTCACAACAGTCGCGAGCGGAAGCTTCGTGGTACAGACCCAGGATGGCCCACGGCGCCGGCGATTCAGCGAGCTCGATCCAGTCGCCCTCGCCGAGATGGTGGAGCTCTTGCCACCGGCCGAGAGACCGGGTGGATACCGACGACTTGGGGATGTCGCTCTTTTCCTGAGCGGGGTGATGCCCGACCACACCGCCAGGCATCCCTACACGCCGTCCCAACGAGAGTGGCTGGCCCAATCTGCGGTACTCGGCCCCACCGAGGCACTCGTCGAAGAGCAGGCCCTGCATTTCTTGGAGGTGGCGGGTGCAGGTTGGTACCGGCGCTCGGTCGACGAGTGCAATGGCACGATCTCGACCGGCCCGACTTTCCTGCGCACTGTGGCCGACCGGTTCACCGAGGCCCGGCGCATCCTGAATTACCTGGCCGACAGGTATCTGTTCCGCCACGAATTAGGCCTGGTCGGCGACGCGGGTTGATAGCCCGCCAGATTCATTGCCCGAGTAGGTGCGATAGTGGCTCATAGGCTGTCCAGGGCATGGGTTCGAACGTCCCAGCATCTGGAGGTACCGACGATGACCACTCCCCAAGATCCAATTCAGCCGACCCCGGAGCAGCCGACCCCGCAACAACCAGCGACCTGGCCCGGATGGTGGGTCATACTCGGCGCGGTGATAGTGCTGGTAGTGATCCTCGCGGTCGTCTATCTCGGGGACGGTGAGACGGACGACACGACTGTGACGACGGTCAGTAACGAGGAGACCGAAACGACGAGTCCCGACGTAGCGACGACCGAGGTTGCGGAGACCGAGGCTCCAACGGAGACCACGGCGGCGGGTTAGCCCGGTGGCCCGCGGAGGGCGGGCTTGCGGAATCGGATCCGCCCGTGGTCTGGATGGTGGTAGGGCTGGAAGCCTCGTTGGTGGACGACGATCTGATGGTGGTACCAGCACAGTGTGATGAGATTGTCGGGGTCTGTTGTTCCGCCTTGTGACCAGGGGATGAGGTGGTGGACTTGGAGTCGGTGGGTGCTGGGACAGCCGTCGCCGGCGCAAGTGTTCCGGTCGCGGTGGATGATGGCTCGGCGTAGGCCGGGTGGGATGGTCCTTTGTCTCCGCCCGTAGACCATGGGGGTGCCTTCTTCTGAGTGGGCGGTCACTTCGGTGATGGCATTGCAGAGGATGGCTTGGAGGGCGTCCCGGCCGATCCGGGGCCCGGCTTCGACTACCACTCCGGCTTGCCCGTTGGAGGGGACGGCTTGGGTGGTGTCGACGAATACGGTGAGTTGGGCGGGTGGGGGATCGTCTGTGATGCAGAGTTCGGTCAGGGCCATTGCTTTCCGCCACGATGAGTCGCCACGGGTCCCATCGGGGAGTAGTGGTAGATCATCAGCCTTTTCGGAGATTGTCTTGTCGACCAGAGCTCCGGTTGCTCCGTCGAGGCCTCCCCACAGTTTCCACCAGGATTCGTCTAGTGAGGGTTGGAGGATCAGGAACTGGTCTCGGCCGGTCCGGTATTCGTCTTCGGCGCTGATTCGGGCTCGGTTGGCTGCCTCTCGTCGTACTCCGGGCACATCCAGTTGCTCCAAGAATCCGACATCGTCGGGGATTCTCGATAGGGCGTCGAGACGGTCGAAGGTGATCTCCCCTGAGGCCAATGCTTCTCGCAGATCAGGACGTTCCACTGTTCTCCGCATGGTCCGCACCAGAGACTTGGCGGTGTCGGGATGGACATCGAGCCGTGCCGTCGTCCA
>JARDZU010000111.1 GCA_029240695.1 Acidimicrobiia bacterium
AACGAAGGAAGGCCTCCGCCGACAACGGATTGCTCCGTGGATATGGCATCGCTTCCTACGTCGAGGACACCGGTCTGGGACCCTATGAAGGAGCACGGGTGGAGGTGTTGACCAACGGCGATGTGCTCGTGGAGACTGGCACCGGCTCCCAGGGACAGGGACACGCCACTGTCTTCGCCCAGATCTGCGCCACCCATCTCGGGGTCAGCCCGGCCCGGGTGAGAGTGCGGGGTGCCGACACCGCCGCCTATGGACATGGGATCGCCACTGTGGCCAGTCGCACCGGCCAGACGGCCGCTTCGGTCGTGCATCTGGCGGCCGGGGACCTGGCCACGACCATCAGGCAACTGACAGCACAGCGACTCGAGGCATCAGCCGAAGACATCGTCCTCACCGACGGCGTCGCAATGGTTGTCGGTCAGCCCGGATCCGAGATCCCTCTCGGCGATCTGGCCGCTGCGCTGCAGCCAAAGCAGGGCAATTCGCTACCCGAAGGCCAACAGCAGCCGGGACTCTCGGTTGAGCGGGTTCTGCCTTTCGAAGGCCTCGCCTACACATATGGGACACACATCGCCGAGGTGGAGGTCGACCCCGACACGGGTCATGTCACGGTCGTCAACTATGTGGTGGTCCACGACTGCGGGACGATCATCAATCCGATGATCGTCGACGGACAGATCGACGGTGGTGTCGCCCACGGATTGGGCAACGCCTTGATGGAGCAGATCCAATACAGCGAGGACGGTCAACCATTGACGACCTCGTTCATGGACTACCGGCTGATGACCGCAGCCGACATGCCTCCACTCACCAAGATCCACACCGAGTCCCCATCACCCACCAACCCACTCGGTGCCAAGGGAGCAGGCGAGGGAGGGGCCATCCCCGCCGCAGCCGCCGTCGCCTCCGCCGTCGAGCATGCTCTCGAAGGCACCGGGGCGATGGTCAATCATCACCCGATCAGCTCGGAGTGGGTGCGCGGGGCGATCAGCGCCGCTTCGGCGTGAGCGAGACCCCCAACGGCGACAAGCAATTTCGGGTCGCCTCTCTCACTCGCACCGTCTACCTGCCTGGCATCCTCTTCGCCATCGGCCAGGGGGCTGCCACTCCCGTCATCGCCCTGGTCGCTCTGGACCTCGGAGCCTCGCCGGCGATGGCCGGTGCGATCGTCGCACTCCGTGGCATCGGCACCCTCTTCTTCGATCTCCCAGCCGGGCAACTCGTCGCCCGGGTCGGCGAGCGGTCGGCGATGCTCATCGCCACGGGGGGTCTCGGTGTCGTCGCGCTCGGGATCGGGCTGGGGCCTTCTCTCCCTGTGTTCGCGGCCCTCGTCTTTCTCATGGGGGGAGCGTGGTCCATATGGGCTCTGGCACGGCTCGCCTACGCCACCGAGGCAACCCCCCTGCCGCATCGGGGCCGGGTCATGTCGATGGTGGGGGGAACGATGCGAATCGGTCAGTTCATCGGCCCGCTCATCGGTGGCCTCCTCATCATCCCCTTCGGGCTCGTAGCACCTTTCTTCATGCAGGCGGCTCTTGCGGTGGCGGCAGCGGTCACGCTCGGGCTTGCCCCCGAGCCCGACCGGGCCGCGACGGTGGCAACGGTCCCCGTCTCGATGCGCCAGGTGATACGCGACCATCGCCGGATACTGGGGACAGCGGGTTTGGTGGCGGTGACATTCCAGGTGTTGCGCACGGCACGCCAGGCGGTCATCCCCCTGTGGGGAGATCATCTCGGTCTGAGCCCCAGCCAGATCTCGCTCGTCTTCGGGGCCTCCTCGGGGATCGAGATGCTGATCTTCTACCCGGTCGGGATGCTCATGGACTCCAAGGGGAGGAAATGGGTGGCCGTCCCGAGTTTGATCCTGCTGTCGGTAGGGATGGCACTCATCCCGCTGACCACCGATTTCGCCAGCTTGTTCCTGGTGAGTCTCCTTTTGGGGTTGGCCAACGGACTGGGGTCGGGGGTGAACCTGACACTTGGCTCGGATCTATCACCCGAAGCCGGCCGAAGCCAGTTCTTCGGTGTGTGGCGTCTGGTCAGCGACCTGGGGACGGCAGGAGGACCCTTGTTGGTGGCCGCCGTGACATCGCTTTTGTCGCTCGGCGCGGCCTCGATCGCCGTCGCCGGCGTGGGGCTCATCGGCGCAGGTGTGCTGTGGCGAACCGTGCCGGAGACGCTTCGGGTGGACCTCGAATGACCCCGTAGAATGAGCAGACAACAGGTCAGCTTCCCGGGTGGTCCCGACGGTCACACGGGCGAGGCCACGGGAAGGATGATCGGTTGAGGGATCGGCTGCGGAATTGGGGACGGTTGGCGGTGGTGGACGTGACGCCACTGCGCCAGGTACCCGGCTATCGCTGGCTCTTTGCCGGGATGTTCTTCGTGCATGCCGGCCGCATGATGACCGTCGTCGCAGCGCCCTTCCAGATCTTCGAGCTCACCGACTCGACCCTTGCCGTCGGATTGCTCGGGCTCGCCCAACTGGTGCCTTTGCTCCTGGTATCGGTGGTCGGCGGTGCTCTCGCGGACGCCATCAATCGCCGCAGGCTCCTGGTCATCTCCCAGCTGACCCTTGCCGCGACCGCCTCCGGGCTGCTCTGGAACTCGATGGCCGAGACACCGATGATCTGGCTGATTTACGTGCTGGTTGCGATCAACGCCGGCGTTTCCGCCATCGACTCGCCCGCCCGTCATGCGATCCTGCCTGGTCTGGTGGGGCGTGCCCTCCTCCCCGCCTCGCTGGCGCTGAACCAGACTCTGACCACCGCGGCGGCCGCCGCCCTCCCAGCCGTTGCCGGGCTGCTGATCTCCACGGCAGGCCTCCCTTTCACCTACGGGATAGAAGTGGTGATGTTCCTCATTGGCGCCTCGCTCATGCGGCATGTCCCGGATGTGGTCACGGAAGGAGGCGGGAGGAAACTCGAGCTCTCCTCGGTCACGGAGGGTTTCAGATACCTGAAGGGCCGGCGAGTCATCCAAGCCGCTCTCCTCATCGACCTCAATGCGATGGTCTTCGGAATGCCCACCGCGTTGTTCCCCGCCATGGGCACCGAGGTGTTTGGCGGAGATGCTTTCACAGTCGGTCTCCTCTACGCCGCTCCCGGGGTCGGTGCGTTGGTCGGGGCGGTCACCTCGGGGTGGGTCGGATCGGTGCGCCGCCAAGGACGGGCGACAGTCATGGCCGTCATCGGCTGGGGCGTCTCGATCGCGGTGTTCGGATTGACCGACTCGTTGACCATCGCCCTCATCATGTTGGGCTTCGCCGGCGCCGCAGATGTGGTGTCCGCGATCTTCCGGAGCAGCATTATCCAGTTGACCGCGCCTGACGAGATGCGAGGGCGCATGTCCGGGATGCACACAGCAGTAGTGGCCGGCGGCCCCAGGCTCGGTGATCTCGAGGCGGGAATCGTCGCCGAGCTGACTTCGATTCGTTTCAGCGTCGTCTCCGGCGGACTCGCTTGCATCATCGGAGCCATGGTCATCGCCCGTTGGGCCCCCGAATTCTTTCACTATCGGTACGAGCCCGCCGTCGAATGAGAACCCGGTCAGCCCAGGTTGAACACACGGGCCGCGTTGTGTCCCGAGATCGCTTCCCGGTCCGCGTCGGCGATGCCGTCGGTGGCGCGGACCAGACCGAGCGGATCGGTCTCACTCATGTCGAAGGGGTAATCGGTCCCGAGCATGACGCGGTCGACTCCGACGATCTCGACCAGGTGACGCAGATACAACGGCTGGAACACCATGGTGTCGTAGAACAGCCTCTTCATGTAGTGGCTCGGAGGATGGTCCGGGATCGCAACACGTGTCTCGGGCCGGACCTTCCAGGTGTGATCGGCGCGGGAGCTATAGAACGGGAGATAGCCGCCGCCGTGCAGGAGCACCAGCTTGATGCCGGGGTGCTCCTCGAACAGCCCGCTGAAGATCATCCTCGTTGCAGCCACCATCGTCTCCAACGGGTTTCCGATGCAATTGGTCAAGAAGTAGCTGCCCAAGCGCTGTCCCTCCGGATAGCCACTCGGGTGAAGGATGACCGGGATCCCCTTGGCCTCGACCGCTGCCCAAAACGGGCGGAAGAAAGGCTCGTCGAGGTTGAGCCCGTCGATCGTGCCCCCGATCTGGAGGCCCCTGAATCCCAGTTCATCGATAGCCCGGTCCATCTCACCAATGGCCAGGTCCACATCCTGAAGGGGGACGGTGGCGCCGAGCGCCACGAACCGATCCGGGTTCGCGGCCGCGGCAGACGCCACGTTGTCGTTCTGGATGCGGGCCGACTCAGCGGCGAGCTCGGCGGGCGCCCAGTAGTGATACTCGGAGACGAAGGTGGCGAGACCCTGCACGTCCACGCCCATGCGGTCCATGTCCTGGAGACGCGCCGCCGGGTTGGTGAGCTGTTCGACGATCCCGGGGTACATCACCTTGTTGTGATCCCGGGAGTCCTGGCCCATGTAGAAGTCGTAGGGCTCGTGCTCTGGTTGCCGATGTGCCTCGACGGGGCTTCGGCTGGCCGGGGTGGCCAGGTGGCAGTGGATGTCGATCGTGGTCATCAGGGTCGGGGCACGTTAACGGGCAAAGAGAGAAGCGTGGCATGAAGTTGTCCCGGCCGGTCATCTATTCGCTGCTTGCGATGGTTGTCCTCATCCTCGGTCTCAACTGGCCGGTGATGGCCACCGGGGTGAAATCCATCGCACCCATCTGGATGGGCGCTCTTCGCATCGGAACGGCAGCGGCATTGATGGTGGGGGTGGCCCTGGCGAGGAGAACCCTCGTTGTGCCTCCGCGCCGTGACCTCCCCATCGTCGCCTCCATGGCACTGTTCCGTCTCACGGCGGTCACTGTCCTCGTCTTCACGGCCCTCGAGCTCGTCCCTGCCGGCCGCTCCTCGGTGGTGGTGTGGACGACCAGCCTGTGGACCGTGCCGATCGCGGCGATCTTTCTCGGGGAGCGGATGACTGGAGCGCGATGGCTCGGCCTGTCACTCGGCATCGCCGGGGTCCTCGCCCTGTTCGAGCCCTGGGGATTCGACTGGACAGAGCCAGGTGTGGCCGTTGGTCACATCTTGCTCATCCTCGCGGCGATCACGAACGCCTCGACCGCGGTCCACATCCGGGCCCATCGCTGGAGCATCGCTCCCCTCGACTCGATGCCGTGGCAGCTGATGGCAGCGACGCTGATCCTCGTAGTTCTCGGCTTCGCGGTCGAAGGGCCTCCGGTGATCGACTGGACACAGCAACTGATCTGGATCGTCCTCTATCAGGGCGTGCTGGCCAGTGGGATCGCCTTTTGGGTGCAGATAGTGATCCTCCGCAACCTGTCTGTGGTCTCGACCAACCTCACCCTCATGGCGGTGCCGGTGGTGGGCGTCCTGTCCTCGGCCATCATCCTCGGCGAGGATGTGACTACTTCACTGCTCATCGGGCTGATACTGGTGGTCGCCGGGGTTGCCCTGAACCTGTTGTCTGATCGCCAGAAGACCCCCGACCCCGCAGAAATCCTCGACCTCCAGGAGGTGCCGTGATCGGGCGTCAGTCTTTGTCTTCGGACTCGAAGGCGTCGATCGAAGTCCGGAGATGCTCGTCCAGCGCCTTCACCGCGGCTTCCACGTCACGCCTTTCCAACGCATCGAGGATGTCGGCGTGACCGTGATTGGCCGCCTCGCGCAGACCCGGCTTGTGCTTGAGCGACGCCCCGATGTACATGACGGAGGCGTCCTGGAGGTTGCGAATGATGGCCGCCAACCGCGGCGATGCAGCTGTCTCATAGACGGCCATGTGGAAGACCCGGTTTCGATCGACCCAATCGACCGAGTGAGGTTCGTCGAGCATCCCCTGGTGGAGCCGGCGCAGCCTGCCGAGGAGCGTATCGCTCACATTGGGCACCGCCTGCCTCATCGCGAGCGGCTCCAGAACCCGACGGATCTCGTAGATGTCGTGGACGTCTTCGTCGCTGAGCTCGGACACGATCGCCCCGCGATGGGGGTCGAACTGGACCAATCCCTCGGTGGCCAGGTCACGCAAGGCCTCACGAACGGGAGTCGTGCTCACGTCGAGCATTGCAGCCAGCTCCGCCTGAACCAGCCGGCTCCCACTGCCCAGCTCTCCATTGAGAATGGCCCGGCGCAGGACGCTCCGCACGAATTCGTGGGCGGTCTGCCGGGTGGCAGCGAATCCCTCCTCGGGCGGCGAGATTCGAAGCTCGGGTGTCTGTTCCATCTGGCTCAGCCTACAAAGTCGGAGCACCGGAACGGCTTCTACCATTCATGGGCCAGCCGAGGAGTTTTGTGAGAGCGGTCCGTGTTCAGGGGCCCGGAGTCATCGAAGTGGGCGATGTGCCCGAACCCGATGCCGGGTCCTCGGTCCTGGTCCGGGTTGGCCATGTCGGGATCTGCGGCACCGATGTCAAGATCCTGGCCGGCAAGATCCCGGTGGACTACCCACGGATCATGGGCCATGAGATGGTCGGCGAGGTGGTTGCTGCGCCTCCGGAGTCGCCGTATCACGCCGGCACCAGGGTCCTGGTCGACCCCGGTGTTGCCTGCGGATGGTGTCACATGTGCCGGGCGGGTCGCTTCAACATATGCGTGAACGGTGGTTTGCTCGGCCGGGATGTCGACGGGGTGTTCACCGAGTACGCCGTAGTCCCGTTCAACCGCCTGATTCTCGTACCACCCAGTATTTCTGACAAGGCGTCGGGAGTCCTCCAGGTCCTGGGCACCTGCGTCCATGCCGTCAAGACACTCGATCCTTTCCCCGGGCAGGTGGCCGCGGTCATCGGCCTGGGAGTCGCCGGCCAGCTCATCACGCAACTCCTCCGTCTGCGGGGCATGACCGTGGTGGGGATCACCCGCTCGGAGTGGAAACGAGAGTTGGCGACCACCACGGGCACCCATTACACGGCGTCGCCCGATCAGGCAGCTGACGTGCTCGCCGAGGTCAGTTCCGGTCGCGGCCCAGATGTGGTGGTCGAGGCGGTAGGGACCGAGGCGACATTGGCCCGGGCCATCGAGCTTGTGGGGACTGGGGGTGAAGTGTTGGTCTACGGCACTCTCACCGGAGGTGAAACCGGGCTCCCCTACTACCAGCTCTATCACAAGGAACTCACCCTCCACAACCCTCGCGCTGCAGTGGTTGGCGATTACGCCGACGGGGTTGATCTGACTGCCTCCGGGACGCTCACGCTGGAGCCGATCGTGACCCACGAGCTGGGCTTGGAGGAGGCGGAGAAGGCGTTCGAATTGGTCCACGACCCGTCCTCGCTGAAAGTGTTGATGAGGGTCGGGTAGGCCAGGTACCCACGGCTTGTCGTCGGCACCTATGGTCGTTACTTCGAGATGTCACCCGGCACCGATCTCGCCCAGCGGGAACCGGAGCTGCAGCAGCTTGCGGGGGCGGTCGAGCGAGCGGCCAGCGGATCCGGTGCGTTCGTGCTCGTCCGCGGTCCAGCAGGGATAGGAAAATCGTCGCTGCTGAGGGAGTTCATGAGTGGGTTGGGGGACAGGGCCCATCTCATGTTCGGCGTCTGCGACGACATGACGTCCCCACGACCCTTCGAGGCCTTTTGGGAGATGGCCGATCAAGAGCCGAGGTTGCTCCCTGCGTTGGAGGGCAACGATCCGAGGGCGGTCTTCGATGTGCTGATGGAGCTCTTGGGCCGCAAGTTGCTCCCCACGGTCGTCGTGATTGACGACGTGCATTGGGCGGATCAGGCCACTCTCGACGTGCTGCTGCGGGTGGGCCGTCGGGTCGACCGGACTAACGGATTGGTCGTGGTTGCATTCAGAGACGAGGACACGCCGCTAGAGCATCCCCTGAGACGGGTCATCGCCGATGTGCCACCGGAGTCGATCGTTCGCATCGCGCCGGAACCATTGGGCCGCGAATGGATAGCCCGCGTCGCCGGCGAGGACCGGGCAGATGACGTGATGCTCCTCACCGGTGGGAATCCCCTGCTGGTGACTGAGATGATCCGTGCCGGATTCGAGGTCCCGGCCTCCATCTCGGACATGATGTTGGCGAGGCTGGCCAAGCTCTCTCGAAACGCCCGCTCGATCGTCGAGCTCGTCTCAGTCCTCCCTGGCGGATGCACGCTCGAACTGGCTGACAAGTGCGTCGAATTCTCCCAGGTGGAACTCGAGGAGGCCGAGGCCAGCGGGTTGGTCAGCCTCACAAGACATGAGTTCGCCTTCAGACACGAGCTGCTGAGACGCGCCACGGAACGGACGCTGCCAGCCAGTGTCAAGATCGACCTACACAGACGGGTCCTACGCGAGTTGGCCGCGATGGGAGCCGATCCATCGATCCTCGTCCATCACGCCCTCGAGGCCGGTGACTCGGACGCACTTGTCGCCCATGGCCCGGAAGCGGCACGTCGTGCCACAGCGGCTGGAAGCGGACGTGAAGCTGCGGTCCACTATCGGGCGCTGGAACGGCACCTGGATCGGTTCCGTCCGGATGAAAGAGCAACCCTCCTCGAGGAATGGTCGGGCGTCGAAGACGATATGGGTAGCACGGCCCGAGCCTTCGAACTGCTACTGAAGGCAGTAGAGATGTATGACAAGTTGGGCGACGAGCTATCAGCTGCGCTCGCCAAGCGCGCCACCATCTTCTTTCTTTGGGCGACGAAGCAAAACGAGGAGGCGTTGCGAGTGGCATCAGACCTCGTCTCAGAGCTGAAAAGAGTCGGCGGGTCCAATGAGCAAATCGCCATGGCCCTAGCCGATAAGGCACTCGTCAACAGCCTGGCCGACATGCCTGAAGTGGCTGCGGAGGCGACCGCCCGTGTTCGACCATTGACGTCACCCGGGTCGGAAGCACTCGTGATCGCTCACGCCATCGACGCCTGGAACGAAGAGGAGCCTGATTCCGTCATGCCGGCAGCGGAACAGGCTCTGCGGGATGCCGTCGGGGCCGGCTCAGTGCGAGCCCAAGCTATCGCGCACACTGTTCTCGCAATCACGTGCCCACTGGTCCACCCTTCCCGCCGCGGAGATGTCATTGACAGCGCGATCGAGTTCGCCGAACAGCACGGCTTGGAGAACAGACGGGCGTTCTTCCTCTTGGCTTCGGCCGAATGCGAGCTGTTGGCTGGCAATCTGACCAATGCAGAGGACGTCGGACATGAAATCGCCGCTGTGTGGTCCGACCTCGACATCAACCTGTCGTTAGCCGCAGTGCAGATAATCGCGCTCTCGCAGGTCCGAAGGGGCAGCCCCCTGTCCGCCAAGTCGGTCGAGACGCTGTTCGCCATTCCTGACCGGCTCCCCCCGGTCAACTATGGGGCCGAGTCTGTTCTGGCCGAGGCTCATTGGCTGGACGAGAGCTCACCAATCGACTTGGACTCGGCTCGGCGGGAATACACCTACTACGACGAGTACTACCGGAATCACGGGCGCCTTGACCTGGAGCCGAACATCTCAGCTTCGCTCTTCTACTGGCTCTGGAAGCTTCACGTTCTGTCGGACGTGCCCGACTGGCTGCTTCTGCCCTATCGCATGCAGATCGCAGGGGATTGGGAGGGTGCCGCCGAGGCTTGGGCGTATTGGGAGCGTCCCTATGAAAAGGCATTAGCTCTGGCCGATGGGGATGTTCCGGCCCGGCTGGCGGCATTGCAGATCCTCGATGGCATGGGTGCGGTTC
>JARDZU010000268.1 GCA_029240695.1 Acidimicrobiia bacterium
TGGCCGGCCTTGTTCGAGTCGATCGCCGACCGCCTCAAGCCAGGGGCGCGGGCTGCGATGCAGATCATCACGATCAAAGACGACGAATGGGAGAGCTACCGATCCAGGGCCGACTTCATACAGCAATACATCTTCCCCGGGGGACAGATCCCGGCGCCAAAGGTCCTCAAGGCGATCGCCGGCACGGCCCGTCTGGACGTGGAGCAAATCGAGACCTTCGGCCTCGACTACGCCCGAACCTTGGCAGCTTGGCGGAACCGCTTCCTGGAGGCCTGGCCGGCCCTCCAGGTTGAACACGGCCTCGACGAGCGTTTCCGCCGGATGTGGGAGCTGTACCTCACCCTTTGCGAGGCGGGGTTCCGAATGGGGCGGATCAACGTCGAGCAGTGGGTATTCGCCCGCTGACAGGTCTCCTCCGGCCTTCGCCCAGATTCCCGAGCCCGTATCTCATCTGAATCACCCGGCCGCTCCGAAGAACGGGTGAAGCAAGCGACCACTCAAAGACGGTCGTAAACAGAAGGAGATCCAAATGCGCAAGCTGATGCTGCTCATGGTCGTGATGGTGGTGGCGATACTGCCGGCCACGGCTGCAATGGCCCAGTCGGACGAGGGTCAGGTCATCGTGGTACACGGTGTTCCCGATCTGGACGTCGACGTGTACGTCAACGGAGAGCTCACCCTCGAGGGCTTCCAGTTCGGCGATGTCGCCGGTCCGCTGGATCTGCCCGCCGGCACCTACGAGATCGAGATATACGGCGCGGGCAGCGACCCCGCCGCCGGTGATCCTGCCCTGGCAGGCTCTGCCGATCTCCCCGCAGGTGCGGCAGCGACCATCGCCGCCTACCTGCAAGAGGGCGGGAGCCCGACTCTCGGAGTCTTCGTCGAGGACAACTCCTCGATCGCAGCCGGGAATGCGCGGGTGACTGCGCGTCACCTCGCCAACTTCGGCGCCGTGGACGTCCTGGCCAACGACTCCGCCGTTTTCTCGGGTGTGACCAATGGCGAGGGCGGTGACGCCGATGTCCCGGCCGACACCTACAACATCAAGATCACGGCTGCCGGCGATGCGGCCACCGTGGCCTTCGACGCGGATGTGCCCTTGGCGGAGGGCAGCAACACCATCGCCTATGCGATCGGTGACGTTGCCGCCGGCAACTTCCAAGTCGTCTCCTCGGCCCTGACCGGTCTTGGCGAGAGCCCCTCAGGCGTTCCCACCGGAACCGCCGGTCTGAACGCCGAGCAGTCCCCGTGGATCGCGGTGACTCTTGCAGGGCTGGCCACACTCGCCCTGGGTGCTGGAGCCGTCGCCCTCGTGAGAAACGAGCGCTGAGACGGAGCCAGGCAACATAATGGAAGGGAGGCTCTGATGAGAGCCTCCCTTTCTTCTACGGGAGGCCCGCGTCGATGACCAAGAAGAGACTCGCCATCGGCGCGATCGTCATCGGGACGATCCTCGCTGTTGCCGCGGGGCTGGCCGGAATCGGTGCCCTGCGCCCAGCGGTAGGTGACGTCGAGGCCGTTGAGCAATCCCTCCGGAGCCCGGCTCCGACGACGACGGTGGGGTCGCAGCCCGAAGCGACCGTGCCCGAACCGGAGCCCGAGGGCAATGAGTTGGTCCAAGCCCGGCCCCTATGGCAACCCAATGCCGAAAACCTGCTCGCCGCATCTCAAACCAGCACGTTCCCGAGTCCGGTGACGCTTCAAATCCCCCACCTGGAGATCGATGCTCCCATCGAGGCCTACGGGGTGAACAGTCGCACGGGGCAGATGGATGTGCCCCACAACGTGAGGGACGTCGCCTGGTACCGCTTCGGGCCAACCCCAGGTCAGGCGGGCTCGGCGGTGCTCGCTGCCCATGTCGACCTCGAGGGACAGGGACCGGGGGTGTTCTTCAGGCTCGGAGATCTCGAGGCCGGCGATCTGATCGAAGTTCTGTACGACGACGGAACCGAGCTGGCTTTCGAAGTCCAGGCTCGGGCCCTGTACCCAAAGGAAGAGCTGCCCCTGGAGGCCATCTTCTCCGAGGAGGGGCCTCCGGTGCTGACACTCATCACGTGCGGCGGCGGCTTCGACCCAAGCGTTTCCCGCTACGACAGCAACGTCGTCGTCTACGCCACGCCGGCTGATGACCTCCCGGCTGCTTTGATCGGGTGATGCTGTCCTTCTCACGCTCCGCCAGCGCACAGTTAGCCTCCACGCTTCGTATCGGAGCGAAAAGTGGATGAAAGCAGCCTCAGGTCTATGCGGCTCGGAGTCACCGCGGCCGCCGTTTCGGGGGACTCCGGCGGGCTCTACAACATCGTTGCCCGCCTCATGGATGAGGGGATTCCTCTCGACTCGCTGCTCTTCGACCTGCTCCTTCCCACTGAAAGAGATGTCGGATCGCGGTGGCAAAGCGGGGATTACCTGGTCTCGGAGGAACACACCGCGACCGCCACAGTCGAAACCGTCGTCGCGCTCCTCGCTGGGTCGTTGGACCAACCCGAGGAAGGCCTCCATGTCGTGGTTGCCTCCGCTGAGGGCGACTCCCACTCCTTGGCAGGCCGGGCCGTAGCCGCCTATCTCCTCTACAACGGGTTCCGGACCAACTTCCTCGGCGCCAACGTGCTCGCCAGCGACCTGGGGGAGTTCCTCGCCAGCGAGCAGCCCGATGCGTTGATCATCTCCTGCGCGATGACCAATCATCTCCTCGGAGCCCGGGCAGTGATCAGCCAGAGCCACTCTGCCGACGTGCCTGTGCTCGCGGGCGGGCGGGCGTTCGGCGAGACCGAGGCGTGGGCGACCAAGCTCGGAGCCGACGCCTGGGCGTCGCACCCGAGAGATATTCCAGGCATTCTGCAGACCTGGGTGCCAGACGTAAGAGCCTCCGAGAGCCGGGCTCGTAACCCGTCGCAGGACCTGCTCAAGCTGATCGAACGACGGACCTCGGTTCTCGCTCTGGCACAGGAGGATCTGGAGCGACGTCTCGAAAAAGCG
>JARDZU010000269.1 GCA_029240695.1 Acidimicrobiia bacterium
GCCCTCACCCATCCCGCTGATGAGGCCGACCATCTTTTTCGTGGTGACCATCGGGCTGATCGCCACCTGGCAGGTGTTCGACGACCCGTCCCCAGACCCTGGGCTACGGGCTGACCGACTCGCCGGTAGCCCAACTGGCCTGGATCGTGGAGAAGTTCCGGGCGTGGACCGACCCCGCGGCCGAGCTGCCCGAGGATGCGGTGGACCGAGATCATTTACTGGCCAATGTCTCGCTGTACTGGTTCACCCGGAGCGGGACATCGGCTGCCCACACTCTCTACGACAGCATGCACGCCCAGGAATGGGGCGAAGAAGGGAGGGCCCCCATCGGGTTCGCCGCCTTCGGCCCAGACACCGTGACCCGATCGCTGATGGACCCGGAGGGCAATATCGGACACTGGTCCGAGTTCGACCGGGGCGGTCATTTCCCTTCGATGGAGGTGCCCGACCTCGTCGTCGGCGATATCAGGGCATTCTTCCGGAGTCTGCGATAGGAACCCGGCCCTAGACGAGCGGCTCAGTCTCGAGCACCAACGAACCGGCATCGATCCGAACCGGGCAGGCTGTCAGGGGACCGGGGCGATCTCGATCCGGATCACAACGATGTGGGGCAGGATCCTGGCGATCTTCTCCCTAGTTATCTCGTCCTTCTTCAACCCGTAGGCCTTGGCGTCGATGGGCCGCTTCTCCAAGTAGCTGATCATGAATTCGAGAGTCTCCTCGTCGCTGCTCCTGGCCTCGGCTTTTCCGGCGAAGTCGCGCCCGGCCACTCTCAGCTCGACCTCGAGTGGGGTCTCGAAGTTGTGCCACCACTTGCGCTGGCGCTTGGTGATCACAGTGACGATGTCGCCTTCGCGGTGATAGCTGACCGGGATTGTGTAGTGCTTGCCCGTCTTCCGTCCGGCGAAGGTGAGCAGGGCGACACCCTGTCCAATCATGCCTTGGAGACCGGGAGTGGTCAGGGCCCACTTCATCATCGAGTTGGCCCAGTTCGGTGGCCTGTCGTCGGGCAGCCGGACTTCGGTGGTCGGGGAATCGGTCATCTGGTGCCTCCAATCGTCGATTCCATGTGACGTCCCCATCGTCGGTGAGGCACGGTTCGGGCGATAGAGGCGAACGTACCGAAATCGGTACGCTCGCTCAATGGCACCGCGACTGAACGCCGAGGTCTCCGAGAGCGTATGGAAGTCGCTATCGGACGAGTCCGAGCAGACCGGAGATTCATTGTCGACGGTGGTCGATCGTGCCCTTGCCACCGCTTTCGATCTGGAGAGGCATTCCCTGTTCCAGGTCTCCACCTCCAACGCATTGGTCCAGGGCGTGTTCAGCGGGGCGGTCACCGTCCGGGATCTGAAGCGAAACGGCGACTTCGGGCTGGGGACTTTCGACAGACTCGACGGAGAGCTGATCATGCTCGATGGCGTCTGCTACCGGGCCACCGGCGGCGGAGTGGTCACCTCTCCACCCGACGATGCACGGGTCCCGTTCGCCGTCGTCACCCATTTCCGCTCCGATCTGAGCCTGGCAACCGGTCCGGGCTCACTGACCGATCTGACGACGGCATTGGATGGGGCGAGACCATCGGAGAACCTGTTCGTCGGGATCCAGGTCTCCGGCATATTCGAAAGACTGTCGCTTCGGGCCGCCTGCGCCGCCGAGTCAGGGGAGAACCTGCTCGAGGCCACCGCCCACCAGAGCGAGTTCAGGGTCGTCGACATCGAGGGGACCCTGGTCGGGTTTTGGGCACCGCTCTATGCCCGGGCGGTCAATGTGCCCGGTTATCACTTCCACTTTCTTTCGAAGGATCGGGATCTCGGCGGCCATGTGCTGGACATGCAGACCGGTCCGCTCGAGGTTGGGATCCACGTCGAGTCCGAGCTGCACATCGCCATCCCCGAGACCGAGGAGTTCCTCGCCGCCGATCTCAGTGGTGACCACCAGGACGCTCTGCATCAGGCCGAGACGGGGAAGACGTCTAGGAGCGAGTGAGGGCGCGTCGCGCCACCTTGGTGAGACGACCGCCCCGAGCCACCACCTCGGTGAGCGTCCGGGCGAGACGGGACGGTCCCTTCCAAGGAAGGCCTCGCTGATAGCGCCAATGGTCCTCCAAGCGAAAGACGAAGGCCAGGTCGGGCTCGGTGCCATTCCACAGCCTGCACAGAGCTGCGCGGTGACCCGAGTGGGTGATGATCCCGTTGACGGCACGTCTCGCCGCCTCGTTAGCTGCCTCCATGGTCGCCACCGAGGTGAAGGTGCGCACGTAGTCGGAGGCGAGGAAGAAGTTCGAGATCTGGGTGAATGCCTGGGGACGGAGCCGCCAGGTGTTGAGGTAGGCGACGAATAGGGGCTCGGCGTTCTCGCTCATCGGCACATCGGTGTCGGGGACGAAACCCGGGAGGAGCGAGACGACGAATTGCTCCCGGGTGATGTCGGGATCGAGAAACCAGCAGTACAGCATGTCGTCGGTCAGCGGCTGCTCGTCGAGGGAGTGTGAGCGCTTCAGCTCCTCCCAGACCTCGATCTTGATCTCATCGGCGGTGCAGTACTTGGCTGGCTTGTCCACCATGTTGCCGGGCTGATGCCAGTTGGAGATGTCCACCGATATCACGCCCTTGACGCTGCCGTCGCCATAGTCGGCGAGGTTGTAGCCGGCCCAGAACTGCTGCTGGGAAACCGAGGTGAGCGCCCACGGCGAATCGAGGTAGATGGTGTGTCCGTGGGCCAGGGGCACATCCTCTTTCAGGTAGAACTGGATGCCATTCATCCATTCGACGTAGCCGTTGCCGATCGATTTGATCCCTTCCAGCGATCTGTCGGCGGCGAGGATCCCATCGTCGAGCAGCAGTGCCATCTTCTCCGCCGGCAGCGCGGCGATGTAATAGTCGGCGTCGTCGAGGATGAAGGAGTTGCCCGCGCCGTCTGACATATGGACGGCCTCGATGGCCCCTCCCGGTCGGCCGACATGGGAAC
>JARDZU010000112.1 GCA_029240695.1 Acidimicrobiia bacterium
ACTTCGATGTCGACCACGCCGTCTCCTGTGGACACTTCGACCCCGATGTTGGGGCCGCCATGGCGGGCAGCGTTTGAGATGAGATTGATCAGGACGTGGCGGAGTCGTGCGGCGTCGGTAGACACGATGGCGTCCACATTGGCCTTCTTGATCTTGAGACCCGCCCGTTCGAACGGAAGGATGGCCGACTCGACCACGTCGGTGACGTGCGTCGGGCTTAACTCGATTTGGACCCCGGTGCTCTCAAGTCGGGCCACAGCAAGGAGATCGTCGACCATACGGGTCATCTCGGCCGCCTCGTTGGCGATTATCCGAGAGACCTCGACGGCAGTCGCCCGGTCTTCGGCTCCACCGTCTGTGAGGATCTCTGCGAATCCGTAGATCGAGGTGAGCGGGGTACGCAGCTCGTGGGAGAGGCCGGCGATGAATTCGTCCTTGGCCCGGCCGATCTCCCTCTCCTTCTCCAGTTCCAGATCCACCTTGAGACGAAGCTCACGCATCTGGCGACGGGCCACGAAGCGGTAGATGAGCACAGCCGAAGCGGGAATGGCCAGCATGAGGAAGAACTGGATGAACTCGGTGGTGCGACGGGAACCCGCAGTGTTGGCGTCGATCTGAGCCTGAATCTCGGTCTGCTCGGTCTGGAGGCTGTCGACCAGGTCGATGTAGGCGCGCTCCCCATCGTTCATCAGCATGGCCTTGGACGCGCTGAAGTCGCCGTTGTCGAGGTGGGCGAGGGCCTCATCCATCCGGGCCAGGAAATGGGTCAGTGCCGCGGTGGAGTCGCTCCACCCAGAGGCCTCGAGGAGCTCGGCCAGCCGGTCCCGCGCATCGCGGGCCTCGCCCATTGCAGCTGACAGGTCGTCCGGTGTGACGAGCCCGCTGCCTGCCAGCTCCGAGAAGGTGGTGGCCTGGACCACTGCTGCCCTGGTCAAGGCGCCGGTGCCGAGGGTGGCATTGGTCCAATGGAGGTCGGAGGCGTTCCCCGCCACACGGGCGGCGCCAACCGAATTGGCGAAAGTGAGACCGACGACGAGGGCGACGAGCACCACTGTCGCCCCGATGGCGATCCCGACCGCGCGTCGCCGCGCTGTTGGACTGGACAGGCGCTCCGTCCCCATGATGATTGGTTATCGGAGATTTCACGCATTTTTCTTTAGGGCCGCTGGACCCTTGCGCTGGCCCTTTGGCTTGTATTTCGAGGCGATCTCCCAGATGTGACCACCGGGTCTGCGGTGGCGTTAGGGAAACTTCTCAGATCTGTCAACGAGGGTATGGAATCTGTCCGGGCTGGACTGTATTGTCGAACGTATGTTCGATACGGAGATTCTGCCTTCTGATCTCGATCTTCTCGATCCGGACCTACCGGAGCCAGATTCCGACGAGGACCGCGGGCTGCCCGCAGATCTGGAAACGATCCCACCGGGTCTCCTCCTGGCGGTGGTCTTGTCCAGCGTCGATCGGAATCGGCTGTCTGGGTTTGACCGGGTGGAACTGTTGAAGGCTCGGAGCCGTCTGATATCTCATCTTCAAGCCGAGTTGTACGCCGATATCCATTCCGTCTCCGAGGCGGTCTCCGACCTCGACCGCTTCGAACATCGGGACGGGTTCTTTATCACCGCCTCCGAAATCCAGGCAGCTCTGACTCTGACCCGTCGGGCCGGGGAGATGCACACCGATCTCGCCTTCCAACTCCGTGAACGTCTGCCCGGTGTGTGGCAGGCTCTTCATGATGGTCTGATCGATCTGGCCAAGGCTCGGGTCCTCTCCGATCAGACGTGTCACCTCGCCGAGGAGTTAGGCCGTCGAGTGTGCGATGCCGCGCTGGAACAGGCGCCGGATCAGACCACGGGACAACTCCGTGCCCGGATCCAGCGGTTGATCATCTCGATCGATCCGGCCTCGGCTCGCGACCGGTATGAAGAGAAACTGAAGGACAGACGGGTCATATCCGAGATGACCGACGCCGGCACTGCCAACCTCCACGGCCTCGACCTGCCTCCCGCCGACGCCCATGCCGCGATGCGAAGGATCAACCGGATAGCCCGATCCCTCAAGGCCAGAGGTGACAAACGGCCGATCGATCAGATCCGAGCCGACATCCTCTTAGACCTTCTCACCGGCCGCAACCACGATCATCGCCAAGGCGTCGACCGGGGAGTGGTGGACGTCAGGGTGGACATGACCACCCTGGCCGGAATCGACGACAAACCTGGAGAAATACCGGGATGGGGACCGGTCATAGCCGACGTCGCCCGCCGGATCGTGGACGAACAACCTGATTCCGAATGGCGGATCGTCACCACCGACGACAACGGGCACCCGGTCGGTGTGGTCACGACCAGAAGGCGACCCACCACTACCCAGAAGATGATCGTCGAGACCAGGAATCCGACCTGTGTGTACCCCGGCTGTCGCATCGACTCGGCCCAGTGCGACCTCAACCACGAGGTCCCATGGACAGATGCCCGCCACACCACGTGCACAGAGCTAGGACCACTGTGCCGCCACCACCACAACAACCACCACCGCCGCGGATGGAACCTGAAACAGCCGAGACCAGGCCGCTACCAGTGGACCAGCCCTCTTGGGCACACGTATACAACCGGTCCCGACCCGCCCTGACGGTCCGTCACTCCACGCGGTTCAGCCAGTTGTCTGCCGCGTCACCAACCACCGAGTCGAATTTCAGCCCCATGAGGATGACCCCGGCCGCCCCCGCGTCCTCGGCTCGTTTCTCCAGCTCAGTAGTCAGCTCCCATGCCAGTTTTCGGCCGACCTCGGGCGTCAGGTCGGCCAATCGCTTCTTCAGGCCATCGGTGGACGGGACCGACCCGATCGCCTCCATCTGCTCGACCCAGGACGGGCTGAACGGAGGGATGATCATCACAAAGACAGGAGGATCCTCCGGCTTCAGGTTGAGCAGGCCCAAGTGCCGCTCCATCACCTCGGGGTCGAGGATCGGCCCGGTGACGAAGAATTGGGCGCCCAGCTCGATCCTCCTCCGGAACTGCCATTCGCGGAACCGTGAGGGCATGCCCACCTCGAAATCGGGCAGGTTCTCCTGGAGCTCCCGTAGGTGCTCGACGATCTCGTAGTGATGGGCGAGATGGTCGACGTGGGGAACGGTGTCGCCGATGACGACGAGAAAAGAGTCGACGCCGTTGCCAAGGGCCCCTCTCACCTCGGATTCGATGGCCAGGATGTTTCGGTCTCTGGTCGACACCACCACGGTCGGGTGCACGTCAGGAGTGTCGTGCGTGATCCGGGCTGAGAATGCATACGGCGAAACCCGTATCCGTCCGAAGACGTTGTCGGTCACCAGCACATGGCTCCACGACGGGGACAGACTCCGATGCTGGAGATTGGGGAGCTCAGGTGGGTTGATCTCGGCGATCCTGAGCCAGCCGTCAGCCTTTGTCAGCATCTCGATCCTCTCTCGGTTTCCGGGCGACGAAGTACTTCGCCTGGGGGTGATGGCAGATGATCGCCGACGTGGTCTGCTCTGGCTGGTACTGGTAGAAGGTCTCCTCGCCAACGGTGATCCCGATGCGGTCGGCGCCGAGCAGATAGGCCACCTTCTCGTTGTCCTCCAGGTCGGGACAGGCCGGATATCCCCACGAGAAGCGCCCGCCCCGGTATTGCTGACGGAACAACCCGAGCAGCGAAGGCCCATCCTCGTCGACGAACCCCCACTCCTCCCGGATCCGGTGATGCCAGTGCTCGGCCAGGGCCTCCGCCATCTCCACGCCCAGACCGTGGAGGAGCAGGTAGTCGGTGTAACGATCCTGGTCGAACAACTCCTTGGTGCGGTCGGAGACCTTGTCACCCATGGTGACGATGTGGAAGGCGGCGTAATCGACCTCCTCGCCGACAGGGCGGAAGAAGTCGGCGATGCACATGTACGGATCCTCCCGCTGCCTGGGGAAGCTGAATCGGGTCAACTCCCTCTGGGCACTCACGTCGTCCCAGATGACGAGGTCGTTGCCGTCGCCATTCGCCGGGAAATAGCCGTAGACCACCTTCGGGTTGAGCAGGTCGTCGTGCCGGGCCAGCGCGATCTGCTCGCGGAGCAACGGCGCCAGCCGTTCCTTGAAATCGAGGTCCCGCTCACCCTTCTCAGGGCGGTACTGCCATTGGTTGCGGAAGAGGGCGGTCAGGTTGAGATAGGGGACGATCTCGTCGATCGAGACGCCCCGGATCACACGCGACCCGGTGAACGGCGGGGCGAAGATCTGGTTGTCCCGTTTGACGTCCGGGGACCGGGCCGGGATCACACCCCCCTCGGCCTCCCGTTCGTGATACTGCCGGGCCGCGATCGGCTCGGGGGCCGGTTCGCCGGCGACGATCTTTCCCATGGCCTCGAGCCCGGCGAAGGCGTTCTTGCCGTAATACAGCGGGCCCTGATAGCGAGATCGGAGATCTGCTTCGACGTAGTTCCTGGTCAAGGCGGCACCGCCGAGAAGGACGGGCACCTTGCCAAGACCACGTCGCTCCAATTCTTCGAGGTTGTCCCGCATGATGAGCGTGCTCTTCACAAGGAGACCGCTCATCCCAATCGCGTCCGCCGAGGTCTCCTCGAACTTGGCGATCATCTCCGAGATGCCGATCTTGATGCCGAGGTTGTGCACCTCATACCCGTTGTTGGTGAGGATGATGTCAACCAGGTTCTTGCCGATGTCGTGGACATCGCCGGAAACGGTGGCCAGCACGATTCGGCCCCGTGTCGACCCTTCGGCCTTCTCCATCATCGGCTCTAGGTAGGCGACCGCCTTCTTCATGGTTTCCGCCGACTTCAAGACGAACGGGAGTTGCATCTCACCGCTGGCGAACAGCTCGCCCACCGTCCGCATCCCGTCGAGGAGGTAGTTGTTGATGATGTCGAGGGGCGAGGTCCCTTCGCCCAAGGCGACGTCGAGGTCTGAGATGACGTTCTTCTGGTCGCCGTCGATGATGCGCTTGGCGAGACGCTCCGCTACCTCCATGCCCTCGTAGTCGCTCTCCGACCTCTCGACTGTCTCGACTCCGGCGAACAACTCGAGGAGCTTCTCAAGTGGGTCGTACCCCTCGGCACGCCGGTCGTAGATGAGGTCGAGGCAGACCTGGCGCTGTTCGGGGTCGATGCGATTGAGCGGCTCGATCTTCCCGGCATGGACGATTGCTGCGTCGAGACCTGCTTCGACCGCTTCGTGGAGGAACACCGAATTGAGGACGCGCCGCGCCGCCGGGTTCAGCCCGAACGAGACGTTGGACACGCCGAGCACGGTCCTCACCCCGGGCAGCTCGGTCTTGATCTGCCTGATGGCGTCGAGAGTGATCATCGCGTCTTTGCGCAGGTCGTCGCCACCGGTGGTGAGCGGGAAGGTGAGTGCGTCGAAGATCAGGTCCTCGGACCGAAGTCCGTAGCGCTCGACGGCGAGGTCGTGGATGCGATGGGCGATCCGCAGCTTCCACTCCAGAGTGCGAGCTTGACCCTCCTCGTCGATCAGGAGGCAGATGGCCCCTGCGCCGTGCTTGCGAGCCAGGCCGAACACCCGATCGAGCCGTGATCCCGGCTCTTCGCCATCCTCGAGGTTGGCACTGTTGAGCAGGCTGCGACCGCCCAGCCGCTCCAGGCCGGCCTCCATCACCTCGGGCTCGGTGGAGTCGAGCACCACGGGCGCGGCGACGTCGGTGGCAAAGGCGGCGGCCAGCCTTGTCATGTCGGCCACTCCATCGCGCCCCACGTAGTCCACACACAGGTCGACCAGGTGAGCGCCTTCCTTCACCTGGTCCTGGCCGATGGAGACGCAACTGTCGAGGTCGTCGACGAGAAGGGCCTCTTTGAAGGCACGAGAGCCGTTGGCGTTGGCGCGCTCCCCGATGATCAAAAACGAGGTGTCCTGATCGAAGGGAACCTGGCTGTAGATCGATGCGGCCGATGGGATCGTCTCCGGCCTGCGCTCGAGGAGAGGCAGAGGACGGGTCCTCTTTATTACGGCGGCCAGATGGTCGGGACTCGTGCCGCAACAACCTCCGATTACCCCGATCCCCATCTCGGTGACGAACTGGCCGAGATGCTGGGCGAGGTCGTCCGGTGACAAGTCATAAGCCATCTGGCCGTCCTCGACATGGGGCAGACCGGCGTTCGGTATCGCCGACACCGGCACTTTCGAGTGGCGGGCGAGGTGACGGAGCGGCTCGTACATCTCGGCCGGGCCGGTGGCACAGTTGAGGCCGATGACATCGGGTCCCAGCGCCTCGAGAGTGGTCAGGGCCGCGCCGATCTCGGTCCCGGGCAGCATCCGCCCGGTGAGCTCGATCGTGACCTGGACCTGGAGCGGGATCTCGACACCGGCGCTCTTCATGGCCCGCCGGGCGCCCTCGATGGCGGCTTTGGCACCAAGGAGGTCGAATTGGGTCTCGATGATCAGGAGGTCGGCGCCCCCGTCGATCAGCCCGGAGGATTCGACCTCATACGCATTGGCGAGATCTCGATAAGAGATCTGGCCCAGGGTGGCGAACTTGGTGCCGGGGCCGATAGACCCTGCGACGAATCGGGGCCGTCCGTCTGCTTTGACGAACTCGTCCACGATCTCTCTGGCCAGCGTCGCCCCAGAGGCGGCGATCTCATACGACTGGTCCTCGAGCCCGTACTCACCCAAGGGGACGGAGAAGGCTCCGAACGTGTTGGTCTCGACCACATCGACACCGACTTCGAGGAACGACCGATGGAGGTCCCTGATTACGTCGGGACGACGCAGGTTCAACAGCTCGTTACATCCCTCCAGCGACGGGCCCCCGAAATCGTCGGCAGCGAGGCCGACCATCTGCAGGTTGGTGCCCGTAGCCCCGTCGAAGATGACGAGTCCGGATTGGACGGTATCTATGTAGTCGCTCGGCCGAGCCTCGCTCACCGGTCACTCCTCTGTTTCTCTTCGAAACGCTTGAAGAGCGCCAGGAGCCGGAACTCCGGCAACTCATCGATCCAGGCATTGGCACCGTGCTTGCGCCGGTTGCCGCGGTTTCATCGGGCCTGATCCCTCAACCGCTCAAGATGAGCGCTTCGTCAATGTTGAGACTATTGGATTTCAGCGGATTTGTGCAACATCCCCGGGTTTATCTGGAGGATGCGAGCTGAATCAGGTTGCCGCAGGTGTCATCGAGCACGGTCGTGGTGATATCCCCCATCTCCAGTGGTTCCTGGGTGAAACGGACGCCGGCTGCACTGAGCCGCTCGTACTCGGCACGAGCGTCATCCACGGCGAAAGACGCGAACGGAATGCCGTCCTCCACCAGCGCCTTCTTGAAAACCCCGGCCGCAGGATGGTTGTCCGGCTCCAGAACGAGTTCCGGTCCATCGGGATCCGCGGGTGAGCAGACGGTCAGCCATCTGTACTCACCAGCGGGGATCTCCGTCTTCTTCTCGAATCCGAGCTTCTCCGTGTAGAAGTCGAGTGCCTTGTCCTGATCGTCCACCAGAACCGACGTGACATTGATTCGGATCATCCTGCTTTCCTCTCGCTCGGGGGCCAACGCTCGACAATGCTCTGCAGCGGCGAGGTGTTGACGTGATGGAACTTGTACCGGCCCTCACGCTGAGTGCTGAGCAGACCGGCCTCTTCCAGAACATCCAGATGTTGGGAGATGGCCTGCCGGGACGGACTCAAACCGTGTTTCATCGCCAGCCGGGCGCATATCTCGAACAGGGTCTGACCGTCCTTGTCGCTCAACTCGTCGAGGATCGCCCGCCGCGTGGGGTCGGCAAGAGCCTTGAACATGTCGCTCATGGCCCTGTCATCATAGGCAAGTCGTTACTTGCCTGTCGGCCCGCCCTAGTTTCGTGCATTGACTTGAACCCCGATCCTGGATACCTTTCCTGTCACATGAGCGCCTGGCTCACGACCGGTATGACGACCACGACCGAAAGGCCGTGCGACTCGTCCGTGTAACCAGAACACCAACCACACGAAACACGAGATCCGCACCGGCAGGGAGCGGATCTTTTTGATTCCCCACCCGGTAGCGGCCATCCGAGAAGCGAAGGTCACATGAGAGAGCAGAGAGAATCGAGGCGGAGACCATGACCGTGCGCGTCGGCGTGCTCGGTGCCGGGACCGTCGGTGGCGCCCTGGTCAACCGGCTGTTGAGCGACCGTGACGCCATCAGACTCAAATCGGGCGTCGATCTAGAAGTCCGCCGTGTCGCGGTGAGGGACCTGGCCAAGGATCGTCCCTTCGCCATCAAGGCAGACCGGCTGACCGACGACGCGTTGTCGATCGTCACCGACCCTTCGATCGACGTGATCGTCGAGGTAATCGGTGGTCTCGAGCCGGCGGGTGCCCTAGTCCTGGCCGCCTTGCGCTCCGGGAAACCCGTGGTCACCGCCAACAAGGAGCTCATCGCCACCAGGGGCCAGGAGATCGTGGAGGCGGCAAAACGGGCCGGGGTCTCCGTCATGTACGAAGCAGCGGTGGGAGGTGGGATCCCAGTGATTCGCCCCCTTGCCGAGAGTCTCGCCGGCGAGGACATCGATGTGGTGAGCGGCATCGTGAACGGGACCACCAACTACATCCTCACCGCGATGGCCAAAGAGGGCCGCAGCTATGACGACGCCCTGGCCGAGGCCCAGCGCCTCGGCTACGCCGAGGCCGACCCCGCCGATGATGTCTCCGGGCGCGATGCTGCGTTCAAGACCTCCATCCTCGCCAGCCTCGCCTTCGGCGAGCGGGTCGCGCCGTGGGAAGTCGAATCTGAAGGGATCGAAGGGGTGACCGCCGACGACGTGGCCTCCGCCACCGAAAAGGGCGAGGTGATCAAGCTGATCGGCTCGGCGCAGAGGGGAATCGATGGGCGGGTCGAAGCAACGGTGAAGCCGCTGAGCCTTCCCGGCGACCACCCGCTGGCCGGCGTCAATGGGGTGACCAACGCCATCTTCATCGAGGGGCCGTCGGTGGGCCGTCTCCTCTTCACCGGCCCTGGGGCCGGAGGGCAGCCAACCGCCAGTGCGATGCTCGGCGATCTAATCCAGGTCGCCTCACGGGGCCGTGGCCCGAGGACCGGTTCGGCGCACGACCCAAGACCGAGACGCCAGGTGCTCCACCGCTAGGTGGTTGCCTCCCCCGCGAGGAAGTCGCGGTACCAGTCCCCACTCGACTTGATCGTTCGCGTCATGGTCTCGAAATCGACCCTGACGATCCCGAACCGCTTTTCGTAGCCACGGGCCCATTCGAAGTTGTCCATCAAGGACCAGAGGAAGTAACCGCGGACATCGACACCTCGATCGATCGCCACCTTCATCGCGTCGATGTGACGTCGCACATAGTCCGTCCGATCCGGGTCGTCGATAGATCCATCGGGACCCACCGCGTCGGCGTAGGCGGCGCCGTTTTCACAGATCACTAGCGGCAGTCCGGGGTGCTCCCGACCGATCCGCTCCAGCATCCAGGTCAGGCCCTCGGGCTCGACACCCCAGTTCATCTCGGTCAGCTTCCCGGGCGCTCGAACCACCCTGGCCCCCCAGGATCCGGGCCAGGGAGACATCGATTCCGTCCCGCCCACATGCTCGATGTGGTTGACGTTGTAGTAGTTGACCCCGAGGAAATCGA
>JARDZU010000270.1 GCA_029240695.1 Acidimicrobiia bacterium
TCGCGACGCGGGTTGTGCCGGGGCCAGCCGTCGACGGGCGCAGCCTCTACATCGGCGGGGTCCAGCTTGCGCTGCAAGTCGCCGAGCGCGATACGGACCGCCTCCATCAGGGGCAACACAACGGACTCGTCGAAGTCGAGGAGCAGGGCACGTGCGATGAAACGCGACTTCTCCTCCATGCGCTGGAAGACGAGGGTGTCGACAGCTTGAGCTGCGGCCATCCTCACCGCTTCGTGCTCGGAGCCGAGCTGGCCGCCGAGCTCACCGAAGGCTGCCTGCACGTTGGAGCGCACATGGGCAGAGAAGCTCTCGAACTCGATCCGCTCCTGCTCGAGGTCGTCACATGCGGTACGGATCTCGCCGCGAACCAATTCGAGCAACTCGTTGACAACCGGCAACCCATAGCCGGAGGCGATTCCCCCGGTCTCGTGAAGCAGCCGGTCCGTGACCTCCTTGGTCCAGACCCGGGCCCGCTCCCTGATCTTGGCGTCGTAGCGCTCGTTCTCACCGGGGGCGAGCAGCTCGGCCTCCTCGACGACTGCGGTTAGCCACTCGTCTATCCGCCCCTTGGGCCCGACGTTCTCGACCGCGGCCCGGTAGACCTCTTCGGCCAGGGAGCCCGTGATCACCTGGCGCTCCCGCAGCGGCAAGGCAATCGCCTCGACCACCTGATGCTCCTGACCGCGCTCGTTGATCCCGACGTTGTTGAGGAAGCCGGTCAGACGGTCAGCGGCCAGCTCCTGGGCGATGACATCCGGAGTGAGCCCCTCGTATCGCTCCAGCCCTTCGGTGATGAGCCGGTGCCCGTTGACCAGTGTGTCAACGGCGTCTCGGACGATCCGGCGCTCGGAGTAGGACTTGAAACGGTCGACGCCGAGATCGACTTCGGCATAGCCGAGGCCCTGGAGCGTGCCCACGTAAGGAGGCTCCATGAGCATGTGCATCGGCCCTCCGGAGTCACCGTAGGTCCCGGCGCTGTTCTGCCAGTTGGCCGCGGTGTAGACCACGAAATCGTCCTGCACCTGGGGATCGGTCATCACCGCAGAGAGACAGCGGCCCATCACCCGGTACACCTCGGTCTGGTCGCCGAATACGACTCCGCTCGTGTTGGCATGACCCACCAAGAAGGAGAAGGCGGGCCCGCTGCGGGAGATCTCCCTCTCCTCGCCGGCAACGGCAACCCGTCCCCCGGCATAGACCCCGCTGAGGAGCTCGGCCAGCGCCGCTGCCGAGTTGGGATGTACTCCGGCCCTGGCCCCGGCGGCGAGGCTCTGGAAGACGTCGGCGGCGTAGAGGATGCCGAAGGAGTTGTCGAGCCACTGCTCGCCCTCTGCACGGAGCATGTCGGCCACATCGAGGAACAACCCGGCCCCGGTGCCACCGGCGAGAGAAGACACGATCATCAGAACCGGCTCACCGCGCTCCTCGTAGGTACCCGAGCCCTCTTCGTCGGCCGATGCCCGGAGTCGTTGCAGCTCGCCGATGGCGTCGGCGGTGCGAAGGGCGGTGATCTTGCCCTGGAGATGGGAGTGGATGCGGTCCTGCTGATCGAGCCCGAGGACCCGCCCGATCGCCCGGTACTGCCCGGCGCCATGGGCAATCGGGACGTTCATGAAATCGGGATCGACCCACCAGCCGTCGAAGTTGGTCTGTTTCCGAGTGAGCCGGTCGACCACGGTCCCGAAAGGCACGCCGTCCCGGTGCAGAGACATGTATTCGATTGGAGGCAGCAGCTCGGGACGGCCGGGCAGGATCGGGGCCTCCTGGGTCGAAGGGGTGTCGATGTGGAGGAACTGCCAGCCCTGAGGCATGCCCGAGGCCCAACCGATCTCGGTCAGCCACTCGCCGAGGGACTGCTTCAGATAGCGGATGGTCTTCCCGCCGGACCCACCGAGCCCTATCACCAGAAACGATCTCATGAGTCCCCAGTCCTTTCCATTTCCACGACCAGGTTCCTGGTCGAGATCTCGGCTGCGATGAGCCCCAGCGAGTCGCTGATCATGTCGGCGGCGACCCGGCTCGCATCGGCGCCGCGGGCGGTTCGGATGTCGAAGAGGAGAACGCCTGGTGCCTTCTGCGCGGTTCCCTCCGCCAGTCGCTCCATTTGGGAATTGGTCAAGCCGATCGTAACCAAAGGGCCGAGGGCATCACGCGCCCGTCCCCGGTAGACCTTCTCGGCAACGAGCGTCCTCCCAGGCAATCCCGGGCCCTGATGCGCGCCCACCCAGTCGGTGCCGACACCGATCCGCGCATATGGGGCGACCCAGGGGGCGACGGAGACGATGCGCTCCATGCGCAGGCTGCCGGCGTCGAGACGGGCGGGAGTCCGCTTGGGAAGCCGGAACGCGCTGTCGACCGGCGCCTCGACGATCCCTATCTCCAACTCCCCGTATTCGGTCGGCCTGAGCTCAGCCACGAAATTGGCGTATCGAACGCGATTCCGTCGGGGGTCGGGAATGCGGGCAATGAGACGATTGACGCCGTAGAGGATCGCCCAGAGCAGCCCCAGCATCAGCAGCATCAGACCTGCCACGACCAGGGCGACGAGTGCGGGGTTCGCCTTCGGGGTGACCTCGAGATCGATGGCCAGCGAGCCCTCCTCGACTCGCTCCGGGCTGGTTTGCGGCGTGGACTGGGTCTGGAACTCGAGCACGCCCTGGGCGAAACCGGCGCGGTCGAGGGTGACACCCATGGTCACCGTCTGAATCCCGCCCGGCTCGACCTGGATGCAATCGGACCCGGCGAGATCGGCGGTGGCGGTGATCAGCTCTTCATTGGCGTCGGTCATCCCCGCTGAATGCCCGACCAGGCACAACTCACCGCCGTCCTTCGGGTCGACCTGGAGATCGACGAGGAACGGGCCTACCCCCTCCCCGCTGATCGGGGGAGGCTGCTCCACGATGGCGGGGGCATTGATCGGTTCGTTTAGGGTGAAGTTCTGAGTGGCGGAGTCGACCAGC